>CAYOTQ010000028.1:7014-10926 GCA_964406915.1 uncultured bacterium | reverse complement strand
ATGTTGCAAGTGTTTGCTTCCAGAACATCAAGCGCAGACAATCCACTATCTTGCTCCCGCCAAGTTACCTGTAGGGTTGTTGGGAAATTTTGAACACGGAGAGTTGGAATACAAGAGAGCTGGAATACAAGAGAGCTGGAATACAAGAGAGTGTATCGTCCTCTTGATCCTGCCGCCGTAGGCGATCCTGCCAGCGCAGCGGATCCTGTTTTGAAATTTCCTAAAACATTATATAAACCAAAATGCAAGCAATTAACACCATTTCCCAGAAGTGATAACCCATTTAATGTTTTGGGGACACCCTCCTAGCAGCCAAATTCTTCAGATATTCAAACAGCCAAATTTATAAAAATTTGGCTGTTTACGAGCAGAGAGTGCTGTTAGCTCCGAGCGCCTGCTGCGGTAATAGAGACCTTGGCCAATCCTTCCTTTGAATAGGCATAAGGTGTAATATCCACAGAGGTGATCCGTGTCCGGGTTGGATGCGAGCCTTTTTCTATGGCCTTTGCAAGAGTCTGACGCTTCATCTCCTCAAGAACTGTCTCGCGGTTTTGTGTCAGTGAGAGCACCACATTTGTACAGGCTGCCACTTCTGCAACGGCAGCGCCATACGCATTAGCTACAGCCGCATCGGGAAGAACACGAAGCTGCTTTTCAAACTCAGTGCCTTCCAGAGCCTTCACTATCAGAGAAGCTGCTCCCCCAACCACGATCACAGGTAAAGGCTTTGCTTTTCCTTGCATGGTACGAAGCGCCTGAACCACTTTGGTAGAAAGTGTCTGAAGGACTTGGTATCCTTCTGCTTTTGAGAGACGGATGGTGTCAGGGGAGCTTCCCGGGAGAGAAAAAATATCTAACAGCACACCTACATCTGTCAGTGTCGCTATGTTCCCCCCAAAGCACTGTGCCTGTTGTTTGAGCTCTCGTGCCACACTGCGCGGTCCAATAGCAAGCTCGCTAGAGATACAGCTGCCTCCGCCAATGGCTAACGAAAGTGTATCCGGCATTGCAAATTGCAGCTCAACACCTCCAATACGTGCTGAATGCGATGATCTTCTTGGAAAGCCGCTTTGGATCACGCCAATATCTGTAGAGGTCCCTCCAATATCAAGCACAAGTGCATCATCCACACCAGCCAGCTTGCTGGCGCCGATAAAGGAATTGGTCTGGCCTGCCGCAATCGTAAAAATCGGCAGATGGGTGGCTTGGGCCATATCCATGATGCTGCCATCATTTTGGACCATCCAGAGAGGTGCTTTTATTCCAATCTGCTCCATTTTTTTTTCAAGTGTCCAAAAGCTAGAGCTGATCACCTTCTTCAACGCGGCATTGAGAAGTGCTGCATTCTCCCTCTCAATAAAGCCAATGCCGCCGATTTCATGAGAAAGCGATACGGCAAAGTCGTTGCCTGCACGTAGCCCAATCAATTTTTTGACAGCAAGTTCTTGGGCTGGATTTAGGGGAGAAAAGACGCCAACAACAGCGATCGCTGACACTTTTGCCTCGAGTAGCTCATCGATTGCCTGCAGAGCTTTTTTTGTATCAAAAGGCGAGATCTCTTGCCCGTCACATTCAAAGCCGCCGGGAATTGTTTTTTGCATGCCGATTACCTGTTGTCGCAGCACGTCCGGCCAAAAAAAGCCGCTAGTGACATCAGGTTCGTGGCCTGCAATACGAATAAGTCCTACACGCAAAAGCTCTTTTGTTTCGAGTAGAGCGTTTGTTGCATGGGTTGTGCCAAAGAAGAGAGAGACGATTTGTTGGGGAGATACATCACTTTTTGCCAGCACCTGGCAAATAGCCTGTCCGGTTGCCTCTTCTAAAGGAAAAGAGGTGGTCTCTTTATGTTTTGCAATAATAGTTTGTCGCTCATCGAGGAGCACCACATCGGTATTGGTTCCTCCAATATCGACTCCAATTGTGTAGTAGTTCATAGCTGTGTATATCCAAATGCTTGTGGGCCTACAAGTGCCAGGCCCGCTTCTGTTTTCCATATTTGTGGTGCCTCAAGCACCATTAGATCCACCGCCAGTCCAAATTTTAGTCTCTCGACTGGCAATGGACGGCCTGTTTCTGCATCCAGAATAGCGATAATTTCTGGCGTACAGGCGCATGTTTGACCTTCTTTTGTAACCCTGAGATATTCATTTTGAAAGTCAATTTGGTAGTCTCCAACCACCACCCTGCCTTGCAAAAACCCGCCCACGATTTCCTGATGGATGTCGCTGATCACGCCGTGGCCAATGAGGTGCTTTTGCATCGCCTGTGGAGAAGAGAGGATCTCTTTGCCAAGTAAAAGTGCCTGGCTGAAAGTGCGACGTATTAGCGCCTGCTTTGCCTGTTTGCCGCTCATGACATACATGGCAGCAGCGACACTAGACCCCATGCTTACTGTAAGAGCACGACACATCTGCTCCACTTTTTTTGCAGAGCCTGCATTGACGATTGCTGTATTGCCGATGCTATCTGCGATAAAGGCTGGTGAAGCCAAAACTCCTGCTAGCGCACAGGCGCTCATATGAAGCTCAGGAAAGGCTCTTCCCAAACAGTCAGCATCAAGTACAGGCAGGCCGGACGAGGCCGCATGTGTGAGAGGAATAAAAGCATTAGAGCCTCCAATCTCTGCTGCAACAAGAGCTGTTGCCGGCCTTTTGAAATAGTGCTGTACCATTTCAATCACTAATGAGCACTCCTTGCCGCTCGGCAGTTTTTCTAAAGAGACTAGTGGAGCGCCTACAAAGCCGATTGGCACCACGAGCGCCTCGTCATCGAGCGTCTCGACCTCCATCATCCGTACCGATCCAAAGCGGAGCATCAATTCCTTGGCTCGCAAGTAATCGGGTTGTGGATCGCCTCCTCCTCCAGATCCAAGAAGGGTAGCGCCAATACAGAGAGCTTCAAGGTCATCGGCTGTAAGAAAAAATTGTGTCATGATGAGACCTCCTGCATTACAAAAAAGCGGTTTTTGAGTAAAAGGATGCTGCCACTAACAAGGCATGCATCCAAAATAGGCACCTTTGTAAGGCCTATCTGAAAACTAAGTGCTAGGATGCCAGCTATTACTCCTAGCAGCCAGCAGATCCCATGCAGACGCAGCTCTTCTGTTTTAAGAAAGAAGGCCGTAAGGACTGTCGCGCCCATGCTTGCAATGACAATTCCCATTAGCTCTAACACAAAAGCAAGGTGTGCCAGTACGTCAAAGGCGCTCAGCACCATACAGACTCCTCCTGCCACGAGAATCGACCTCCTATCGTTCATTCCAGGAAATAGCGATTTTAGACTCATCGCCCCGGAGTAAAGATTGGTATTATTCGTCGTCCACCCTGCGAGCAGGATAAAGAAGACAATCCAACTCCTCCAGAGAGGCGATGAAAAGCAGCAGAGGGCATCGGGCAGCGTGGAAGCTTCTGTCCAAAACCCAAGGAGTACTCCCGCAAGCTCTACGAGCGGCATGCCTATAAGAAATGTCGCCCCCGCCGCTTTTATCGCCTCATTCTTTGAGCGGGCGTGCCGGAAAAAAGTCGGTAAATCCACAACCACTAAAATTGAAGAAGCAATTACCAGGGAGACGGCATGCGCAAGACCGGCATCAACCCCCATGTTTTTTTGCATGGGGGTTGTCTGTGTATGTCCATAGCTACTGAAGACAGCTATGCCAAGCGTGATGATCATCAAAGGAACTGCCAGATTTGCAAGATAAGAAATCGAGCGAATCCCCCAAAGTGATGTGAGAATAATCAGGCCGCTGATAACAAAGACTGTGATGGGTGCAGATGTTGAGACATCCTGCGCCATCACTTGCGACTGGATTGCAAACCAGCAGCTCATCGAAAGAAGAATGACAAGAGAAAAAAATCCTTTGCCCACCTTTCCAAAGTAAAATGAAGCGTTTTCTACCGTGGTCGCTCGTCT
>CAYOTQ010000028.1:0-7004 GCA_964406915.1 uncultured bacterium | reverse complement strand
GAGAAAGAGCAGGCCATTGCCTATTACAATTGCCATGAGGGCTGTTTGAGAACAGCTTTTGCCAAGTTCATACCCAATGAGGATCATAGGCATACAGATAGCGCCTCCGATCTGGACGGCGCTTAATTGGAGCCAATTTTGCTTTTCAAGGCTGCTCATAGAAGGACTCCTTTTTCTTTTTGCTGGGTGAGTGTATCACAAAAGATGTGGGTAATGCAGAGTAATTGCATATTTTCCTTATGACAGCCTACTTCCTTTGCTTTGGCAGCAAGGCTATAGAGACGTTTTTTCTCTTCGCCTAGCTGCTCATTTTGAAATGCAGGTATCGTCTCGATGCCTCGATTGCCTGTATACTGAGGGTGCTGCGCTCCATCCATAGCCAAGAGGTCAAAAAAACTGTAGGTGAGAAGGCGCTTCTTGTGCGCCTCCGGGGTCTCATCGCTCATTCGCATTCCTTCAACCACAATCACACAGCTAATGGAAGACAGAGACGCGCCATTTTCCAGCAGGATAGCTGTTTCAAATGGCTCGTCTGGACTTTTCTCATGTGTGTGCGCTGTCTTTTTTACTTTCAAGAGTATGGGGATTTGCTTCGCCATCGCACTCTCGAAGACAGTCTGCAAGCTATAAAAACAGGGCAGTTCTTGACGTCCATTAATCGCCAGTTGATTGTCCGTGCTTAACATCTTTGCATAGAGACTATTTTGCGTCTGCTGGGATAAGAAGTGAGCGCCAAAGAGCGCGACTGCTTGCTTGGCCTCTTCGACAATTTTGATCACCTCATCGCTCGGCGTGCTTTTGAACCTAAAATACTTGGCTAGCTTATTACAGTCGGTCTGTTCCTGAAATCCCTCTTCAGATTGCTGGCAGTGAGTGCATAATTTTTTTGTTTTTACAACAGCTCTTACTTGGGCCAGCATGAAGCATTGAGCAAGGCGCAAGATTGGTTCACTGGCACTGCAACTGCAGCTTTTTACTTGCCTGCCATTGAGATTCAGCTTTTCTAGACAAGGCTTTATTGTTTGCTTTAAGGTAGCCGCTTCCTTCTGGAGATTTTGATCCAGGGAGAAAGTCGCGACAAAGAGTGCTCGTACCTGACACGCACAGTCGCTAGCTAGAGCGTCAAAAGCTTCTAACTTGCCTGTAGTGAAGCACTGCAGTGTATCCGCGAGAATTCTGTGAGAGCCTCTCAGCGTTTGATCTGTTTTGTGTGTGCCTACAAATTGATCACCGAAAGAGGGTGTGTTTTGTAACGAAAAATTTTTAGTTGTCTCAATAAGCGATGAGACGGGACATGATGGTTGCATAAAATAACCTAATAAAAAATTAAATAATATCTTTTGGGGCGTAAATGCACATAAACGAGCACACGCACAAAAATTCAAAAGATGTTTAATAAAAAACTAAAAAAAGGGGGAAATTAACGCCCGCGGCGATGATGGGAGCGATGATGAGAGGAAACAACAGAAAAGAGACAGCTACTTTGGAAAGAATTGTTGGGACTGCTACATGGGTCTTCTTGGAGACACAGTAGGCCCTGCGAAATACAAGGTTTGGTCTTCATATGGGTTCCTTAATAAGGGTTCCTTTTCAATAAAACAGCATTTTGCTGCTGTGGACCCACATTGTACTAACAATGAATAAATTTGTCAACTGATGTAAAAGAGATGTAAAGTTGTTGGCAATTTTTCTTGTGTCGATTATAATTCCATTCTTTTAAATAACAATAACTTCATTATTTGGTTAGTTTCGTGTCTTCAATAATAAATGTTGTCTTAGATATTGATAATGTCCTAGTGCTTTCAAATCCCACTCCTGAATCATGTGTACCTCTTCCCAGCTCATCAATTACAGCTGCAGGTATGTCGTTTTATGTACTACCTGGAGTTCGCGATGCTCTGCGTTTATTCAACCGGACAGCCAATATCCGGTTTTCATTTTTTAGTGCGGGGACTGAAGGGAGAAATAGGGAGTTAGTAGACAAGCTTTTAGAGGAAACTTTTGGAAAAGAGTATGAACAGATCAAACAAAAGGTCACGATTCTGTCTCGACAGGATATGATGCCTGCTCGTCATGATGAGGCGCAAAGAGACTGCAACCAGTGTGGGTTTTTGCATGGTCTTAGACGAAAGGATATTTCCAAAGTCCTAAGAGAAGGCGAGTTGCTTGAAAATGCAGTGCTTTTTGATGACGTAAGACAAAACATTCCTTATACGCAGCATAAAAACTATCTATATGTACCAGAGCCGAAGTATGAACGCTGTGATGAAGATAGGGCCGAAGACTATATCGAGGGAGTAAAAAAGACTCTTGTTTTTCTATCACCAACACCTGAAATTGATAAGAAGTTCGTAGAAAATGGCCAGGAAATACTGGTCATCCCGAAGCAAGGACAGTATGAAATCCACTACCTGCATGAAGAGACAAATAAACGGCAAGTATGCATTTTATCTAAGCGCCACTATTCTGATATGATTAAGGAATTAGCCCAACTTCAGCGATCTCGCGTTGGAAGTAACGACGTCTTTGTGGTCGAGTCTGAGCAGCTGGTGAAAAAGCTGATGGACGTTATCGTGCCGCTCGGCGCAAAGACGTCAAAAATCTGTCGTAGTATCAATAGAATTTATTATGCAACAGGTCTATTCTTTTATGCGTTGGAGCTTTCTCAAAATACAGGGCGGCCAATTACAGATTGCTTATTTGAACTACAGTGTGCCAAAGAAGAAAATCAGAAGGTGTACCGTCCTTATGAGCGTTCGGTAAAACATGAAAAATTTTACCACATTGGCTTAAAAAAGCTCCAAGAAGTCAATCCTTCTCTGCAATTTTTGGCTCTTAACCTACCAGAGTCTTCTGAAGTAGAGTCTTCTGGAGAAGAATGACACGATTTGCAAAAAATTTAAAAAAATGATTTAATGATGTGTGAGCCTTTCATTCAGGAGGTCTGTTATGGATCCTTCTTCTCACGCTGTCTCTGTAAATGCTACTCTCGCGTCTGTTGCTGCTGAAATTGCGCCTGATCGATATGAAGCGAGCCCTGGTAACAAGACCTTGCGGCTGATCTTTGATGCGGCGCATGGAAGAACAGATCTCAACGTCGCCATCATAGCTGGTCCCGATGCTATTTCTTCTTGTATGTTGAATCGACGCTGGACTGCACTGCGTGTAAGCGTCAATGGTCAGCAGCAGACGGTTTATGTCAATATCAACAGCTTATGTAAACGCCTGTCGATTGCAAAAAGTGAGGTATTTCAGGCAATTAGGGACCATACTCTTGAAGCGCTTGTAACTTCCAGGGTGCAGCAAAAACTGAAAGCTATTGCCGGTGAAGAGACAAAGACGCACCCATCGCTCATAGCAAGTGAAAAGTCAGCCTCTTGTTTTATTGACCGCGTAAAAGGGATGCTGGTTGATGCATGGTGGTCATTTACCACGGGCAGTTGGGATCTCTTTCGCTTCCGATTTCTCATTGGAGCAAGTGATGAACAGTTGCAAGAAGCAGGGCAACTCAGAGCTCTTGGATCTTTTCAGCAAGCGGTTGACTCAGTTCCTTTCTACAAAAAATTTCTCAGTGATAACGGTGGCATTCCTCAAAACTATCAAGATATTCCATTAACAGATAAAAAAAGTTACATCCAAAAGGCAGAATTTGCCAAAGATCTGCATGTAGGAGGAGAGCTTCCCACAACTGGGCAGCTAGATAGCTCTACAGGAACCACCGGCGCTCCTACACTCTGGCGTCGCGGCGGCGAAGAGCTTGCCATGACTCAAAAATTGATGGGATATGCCAGAAAAGCAAAATTTGGCAGTGATACTGTCATGGTCATCAACACTTTTGCCTTAGGGCTTTGGGCAACGGGCGTCACTCTTGCAGGTGCAGGTCCGTCGCAAGGGCTGACGGCCAATGTAGGGATGAGCGCGGATTATCTGCAACGCACCCTTGGACTTATCAAGGATCAGGTCAAAAATAACCCGAAAGAGGCGATTGTCCTATGCGGCTATCCGCCCAATATTCGCAAAATTGCAGAAGAGATAAAAAAAGATCCGGAGCTTCAGGGGATCGCCCTCAATCTTCATGCCATTGTAGGTGGAGAAGGAATGACAGAAGATGTGCGCACGGAAATTTTGGGTAATGGCTTTCAGACGGTCTACTCTTCTTATGGGGCATCAGACCTTGATATCAATATCGGCTATGAAACGGCAACAGAAGTTGCCATACGCCAAGCCTGCATAAAGAATCCAAAATTAGCAGAAGAGCTATATGGCGGAGGCCCTCCTCCTATGATTTTTCAATACGATCCCCTTCACTATTTCATTGAGACGACCAAAGAGGGAGAGTTGGTCTTTACCTGCTGTCGTAAAGAGAGATCTTCGCCCCGGGTGCGCTACAACCTGCATGATCACGGAAAAGTCATGATGTCCAAGGATGTTGTAGCTATTATGAAAAAATATGGAGTAGAAATCACCCCACGTACCAATTTGCCCCTTTTGTTTGTATTCGGACGTGAAGGTACAGCGACCTATGGAGGCGCAAAAGTACACTACGAACATCTCTTAGATGCGCTTGATCACGCCGAGATTGCTGCCGGGGTCAACAAAGATAGGGTAGCGCTTCATAAACCAACTGATAATGAACTTGAATTCTGGATTGAAGCGAAGAGTGAAGAGGATTATGAAACCATGAAGCAGCGATTGCCAGAGATTGAAAAGAAAATTATTGAAAAAGTAGTCCAAGAAAACAAAGAATTTTCTACCTCTTTTCATAATAAAAACTCTCGCTATCCTCATGTACGTCTCTTCAGACCAAAAATGAGCCCTATGTCGAGAGCTCATGAAAAGCATCCTGAGAGAAAGTTGCAGCGCGTGGTGCCCGCAAGTGATGAGCTCAGACAGCAACTTGCCGCCCACGCGGATCATCACGTAGTCAGCAGCGGCGACTATTCATAACATATTTTTTTCTCTATACAGAATCCAAGGGTATCTGATACTCTTGCCTAATTCGTAACAGCGCCTGAATTTTACGTTTAGGTGAACATCAACCCTGTGGAACCTGTAAAGAGCTATGGAAAAACAAAAGCGTTGGCAGTTCTTTGTCATCTTGGCAGTCTGCGTACTGACTCTCTATAACATCTTGCCGACAATCATTTTTTATTCAAAACCTCTCCACCAGCCTGTCGATGAACAGACGGCAATGCATGTGGCCAAAGAAATCGCCATGCGTGTCAACTCCTTGGAGCAAAACTCTTGTGAGTGGATAGGCTCATTTTGCAAGTTGCTGAATGTGCATCCTACGTCGATACAGGTAAGCGCTGCAGATCCAAGTCAAGTGTTTGTAGAGTTTCCAGATGAAAAACAGTCGCAACTGTTTGCGAAATTTTTACCCCGAGCAGGCGGTTTGGTCCCGTTTGTGCCAGCACAGTTGATGCTACTAGATGACGCTTCTACAGATAAGCGACAGATAGTCTTGCGCCAGGTAGGCATTCGTCTGAATGAACAGCAGCCTGAATCCTTCTTCCGCTTCACAAAAAAAGAAGACAACGGCCAAATCGCTGATTTTTACTTTACTCTTACAGCAGACAGATTTTCTCAGATTGCTACCACACTAGCCGGGACCTCGCCAGAAGCAGAAGAGCTGCAAGCCTGCGTAAGTAGTGAAGAACAAGATGTATCAGAGCAACTTGTCAGTATTGCCAAAAAGATGCTCCGTGTGAGCCAAAGTTTTGGCCCCAATTCTACCATTACCAATCGCTACCTCGCTTCCTTTACACAGACAGAGCTGCCAAACGGCGGTGATTTAATCCCTCGCCTCGTAGCGAAAATGGAAGCAGACAAAAAAAAGCTGGAACTAAAACGTCAAGGAATTGCGGAAGAAAAGAGAATCAAATAAGAGCAAAAGCAACTTATCGATTCCGCAAAGCTGGATCAGCTCAATATATTGCAAGAACAGGTGGCAACACTTGATGCCTGTTTGAAGCTGCTTGCAACCAAAAATGAGATCTTTGAAAAGCCAGTAAAGCCATTTACCAAAAAGATGATTCAGGACTGGCTATCCAAAGAAAGGCAAAAGAATAGCTCCACACGAGCTGTCTATACACTGCTTCTCGGACAAAAGAATCCCTTTATTCGCGAACTTATCCTTGATTGGGAAAATGATACTGTGAGCCTCAAGCTCCACTCAGACATTTTAGCTATTCGTGCTCGAGCGCAAACAAGCGAGAGTCTGAAATTGCAGCAAGAAGAGGTGAATAGACTGCTCATTAATGAGCTTGCCCGTGTATCGCAAACGACCGACGAGACTGTATCTCAAGGGGCATTAGATTATTCAATTCCTCTGTATCGTCTGCAAGGTTCACAAAGCCTTCTGGCAATGGACCTAGAAAAAGTAGCGACTCAATTTGTTTCCCAAACGACGGCTCTGATTAAAGCAGAATGGAATCCAACCCATCAAGACCTGATATCTTCACATCTGCATTTTCTAGACGCAGCAGCTTTTCAAAAGGCTTCAGCTGATGCACGCAGACTCTGTCTTTTGGTAGCCACGCCTACTGCTGCCGATGCGGTGCTCCCTGGGCTAAGACGAGGTTCAAATTATGTGATCGTCAGAGGTATACAAAGTAACGCCGATCAGACTCACCGCATCCCAGCAATCAAAGAAGCAATGACCTTTTCCGACGATATTACGCAGCTTGCAAAGTTGCTACAAAAGCGAGGCTTTATCAGCTATAGCGGAGCAAGTTTTGGCCAAGACTCCGAGCTTGCTCGCGACCTGGTATTTGAACTTGATGACTACTATTCCACCCTGCTAGCAGCCTCGAGAGAAAACTTTTTTGTCGTTGGCAATAAGCAGTATGCCCAACTTGAATTTTCTGATATTGAACAGCGGATTTTGACACAAAATCGTATCGATGATGCGATTCAAGAAGACCTCCTGCGCTGGAAAGAACTTTATCAGGCCGCGCAAGTAGATTTAGATCCTGTCAGTAGATATACCGTGCCACAACCTA
>CAYOTQ010000027.1:0-10927 GCA_964406915.1 uncultured bacterium | reverse complement strand
CCTGCAGTGAATGTCACGGCATAGGCATGCTCAAAGTAGATATGGACTTTTTGGAGGCATCGTGGATAGAGTGTCCCCTTTGCAAAGGTGAGCGATTTGATCTAGAAACATTGGAAGTGCGCTTCAAAGGCAAAAATATCCGCGATATCCTGGAAATGGATGTATCTGAAGCCCTTGAGCTCTTTGCCAATATCCCGCAGATAGAAAAAAAGCTGCGTTGTCTGAGCCGAGTGGGCCTTGACTATATGAAATTGGGCCAGCCTTCAACCACTCTTTCCGGCGGCGAAGCACAGCGTATCAAACTGGTCCGCGAGCTGTCTCGTCCAGACACAGGAAGGACCCTCTATATCCTCGATGAACCTACAACAGGTCTTCATTTTCATGACATGAGTCACCTGATCGAAGTACTGCAAGCACTGACCGACAAAGGAAATACTGTTGTTGTCATCGAACATAACATGGATCTTGTCAAAACAAGTGACTGGATTATTGAAATGGGACCTGAAAGCGGCTTAAATGGGGGCAAAGTCATCTCCTGTGGGACTCCAGAAGAAATTGCCATTCAACACTGTCCGACCGGTGAAGCCCTCAGAGAGCTTTTTGCTCATAAACCGCTTGCTAAACGGAAAACAAAAGCAAAAGTGAGCGGCCTGCAGACAATTAGTATCCTGAATGCAGAGCAAAATAATCTAAAAAAATGCTCTGTAGACATTCCTAGAGGCAAGCTCACCGTCTGCGCAGGCCCATCTGGCGCCGGTAAAAGCTCCTTTGCATTTGAAACCCTGTTTGCTGAAGGCCAAAGGCGTTATGTAGAGACCCTCTCACCTTATATTCGCCAATTTGTCAAGCAAATGCCCAAACCGAAAGTAGAGCGTATTGAAGGCCTCTCTGCCTCTATTGCCATCGAACAGCGAGCTGCATCGACCAACCCGCGCAGTACAGTTGGCACAATGACAGAAATTTATGACTACCTGCGCATTCTCTTTGCCCGCATTGGACTTCCTCATTGCCCAAAAACTGGGGCACGCATCCAGGCAATCAGCAAAGAGCATGTAGTAGATCGCCTGCTTTCCTATCCCGCCAGCACGCGCCTGCATATCCTCGCGCCTCTAGAGCTCAAGAGAACCGATAACTTTGAAGAGCTCTGCCTCAAATTGCAAAAGCAAGGTTTTTTGCGAATACGTCTCAACGATACGTTTTATGAACTCGGCACCCCCATTGCCTTTGAGCCAAAACGAAAAAATGCACTCTTTCTCGTCATCGATCGCCTGAAGGCAGACCCCTCATTAAAAACACGCCTCTATGAGGCAGTAGCTTCTGCCGCTAAGATCGGCAAGCAAAAACTTGTCGTCATGAAAGAGACAGAGTCTCAAACCGAAGATCTCTTTTTCAACCTTGCCTTTGCTGTTGCAGAGACCGGCGAGTCCTACCCTGAAATCACGCCGCAAACATTTGCGTTTAATACCACACAAGGGATGTGTCCTGAATGCCAAGGCCTTGGATTTGTATGGGGTCTGGATATTGCCTCAAGTCCTTTTCTTGCCACACTTTCCCCTCACCAGCTGATGCAGCTTCTCTGCAGCGGCATGCGTGCCTCGACCTTGCGTACACTCTTTGCCAGCTTTTCGCTAGAACCTCACACCCCGATCAACCAACAGCCATATGAATCCCTGATGCTCTTTTTAAATGGAGCAAAAAAAGGCTTTGATCTTTCTGTTGAAACGACACGCGTAGGATGCAAGTGGAAAGGCATTAACCCAGCACTTGCCGATTGGGTCAAGCTGCAGCAGGGGATAGGAAGACCGGTAGAAGAGCTTTTCCCTGCAGAATGGGAGCTTTCTCTAAAGGAAAATGAATGCGCTCTTTGCCAGGGCTCCAGACTCAATGCACTCGCCAGGCATGTGACAATCAACGACAGCTCTATCTCTGATTTTGTGGCGCTGCCTATTGCAAAAGCATATGCCTTTCTTCAGAATATTCCTACCCCGGATAAATCTGATCTTACCTTGCTTCATGTGTATGAAGAGCTTCTTTCCAGGCTTCGCTTTTTATGCGACATCGGGCTTACCTACCTGTCGCTTTCTAGAAGGGCATCGACGCTCAGCGGGGGCGAAGCGCAGCGTGTCAGACTCGCCAGACAAATTGGCAGCGGACTTACAGGAGTGCTCTATGTGTTAGATGAGCCAACAATAGGCCTGCATCCGCAAGATTGCGCGCAGTTAATTGAAGCCTTGACAACCCTCAAAATGCTTGGAAATACGTTGGTTGTTGTCGAACATGACCCGCAGCTGCTCTCTGTTGCAGACAATATTATAGAATTTGGCCCTGGATCTGGAAAACAAGGCGGCAGCATTATAGCTACCGGAACTCCAGAGAAAATTATTGCCAACCCCTGCTCGCTCACAGGCAAATTTTTACAAAACAGCCCTTTTGAAGAGTTGAAGAAAAAGAAAAAGCCGACAGGCTATACAGATTATCTACAGGTGAAAAATGCCTCAGTCCATAACCTCCAGAAGCTGTCGCTGGATATTCCTGTTGGGGCCTTTACCTGCCTTACCGGCGTTTCCGGCTCCGGAAAATCGACGCTGCTAGATGATGTGATTCGAGAAGGTGTGGAAAAAGGCCTCTTTCAAAGGGTCGATACGATCAAAACAGCCCACTATACCCTTAACGGCATCTCTCACTTTTCTCAGATGATTGTCCTTGACCAGCGCCCAGTCAGCAACACCTTGCGCTCTGATGTAGCCACCTATGTTGATGTGTTGACCCCTATGCGCCATTTCTTTGCCTCTCTTCCAGAAGCAAAAAAACAGGGGCTGCAGCCAAAGAATTTTAGTACCTATCATAGAAAAGGAATGTGCACCTACTGCCAAGGTCTTGGCTATAAAAAGGTAGAAATGCACTTTTTACCAGCTGTCCATGTCAGCTGCCCGCAATGTTTGGGCTATCGGCTGAATCCCTTGAGCTTGTCTGTCACCTACCAGGACAAAAATCTTGGGCAGATCCTGCAATTGAGCATTGAAGAAGTCAGGCAACTGTTTGCCAACCATCCAAAGGTATGCCGCCGTCTGGATGTTTTGATCTCTGTAGGGCTTGGCTATCTCTCTCTTGGCCAGGAAATTCATACTCTTTCCAACGGTGAAAGCCAGCGAATCAAACTCTCATGTGAGCTTGCCAAACGTACGAAAGGAAGCTGCCTGTACCTTTTTGATGAGCCGACAACTGGGCTGCATCCTCAGGAGATTTATAAGGTGATCGCGATCATCTATGATCTTGTCAAAAAAGGTCATACTGTAATCACGATTGAACATAACCTTGATTTTGTCCGCGCTGCTGATTATCTGATTGATCTAGGCCCGGGGGCTGGCGATCAGGGAGGAAAGCTTGTGGCAGCAGGCACTGTTGCAGATATTACAAAAAGTGCCCGCTCAGTGACCGGTAAATTTATAAAAAGTTGCCGTTAACAGCGGCTCTCAAAGCCCCAGCAAGAAGAGGACGCACAGGATGTCCCTGTATGTTCAGGGCAGTGCCCGGCTTGCTGCTCTGTATAAGTCTAATCGCATCTTGTGCTTTCATAGCGATGACCTGGGTCATCTCCTTTTGATGATGCTTGAGCCCCTTTTTATTATTTTCCTTTTGAAACCGCTTCATTGGATTGCCGTTGGGCTTCACAGGAACAAAAAAGACTTTGGTGACATTGTGCATGACCACTTCGTGGACTTTATGCGCTGCCTGGTCCTTTAATTTTTTTTTGATTGTTTTGTCTTTAATGAAGATTCCATGACTTTCTTCATGCAGCTCGCGAACAGCGCACTTGATGACCGATTCTTTTTTTTCGCGCTTACCGCCAAATGGGGAAACTTCCCCTGTGCTTTTTTCTACACCAAAATATAGATACTTACTTCCATTATGCATACCAACTGGTATTACAAACGCGGCGCCAATACTCATAATTATTATACCTTAATAAACATCTATGTAATTATACAGCAAAAGATAGATAAGAACAACATAAGAGACTATCTTCAAAGACATCCTCTAAGTGATAGCTGAGAAATTGGACGTGTGGTAGAATCCGGCCAGCATGCTAGAACAACCACCAGAGCCACAAGAGATTCAAGTCACTCTCGGTCAGTACCAGATCCTCCAGTCGATCGGCAAAGGAGGCATGGGCGAGGTTTTCCTTGCCTATGATACCGTGTGCGGAAGAAAAATCGCCCTCAAATGCATTCGCTCCGATCTCGTCGGCTTTCCCCAAATTCAAAAGCGTTTTATGCATGAAGCTCGTATCACAAGCCAGCTGATGCATCCGGCCATCATCCCCATCTACTCAATCCATACTGAAAATGGCTCTATTTACTACTCGATGCCCTACGTAGAAGGCCAGACCCTCAGACAGCTGCTTCGCCATGCAAAAGACGAGGAAAAGCAGCAGCAGCAATCAAAAGATCCTCATGGCTCTATCCCCTATCTGATCCGTCATTTTCTGCAGGTATGTCAGGCAGTTGCCTATTCGCACGCTAAAGGCGTGTTGCATCGTGACCTAAAGCCTGAAAATATCATCGTCGGAAGGTATGGACAAATTTTTATTCTCGACTGGGGACTGGCAAAGCTGCTCAATGAACAAGAAGAGCCGGAAGAGCTCGTTGCTCAGCAAAATAGCGACGATCACATGACCCGATTAGGAAAAGTGGTAGGCACCATCTCCTTTATGGCACCTGAACGTGCCAAAGGAGCTCCTGCTTCTGTTCAAACAGACATTTATTCTCTTGGTGTCATGCTCTACCAGATTCTGACGCTGTCGCTGCCTTTTAAACGAAAGTCCCTTGCGGCTTTTAAAAAGAGCATGAAAAAAGAGCAGCTTATTGCACCGGAAGTACTGGCTCCTTATAGGGACGTGCCGCAAGCTCTATCAGAGGTTGTAAAAAAATGTCTCGCCCCTTCTGCTGAAAGCCGCTACGGCTCTGTAGATGAGCTGATTTGCAGCCTAGAAAACTATCTGGAAGGAAGGTCAGAATGGTTTGCTGTCACTTTACTAAGCATATCCAACAAAGAAGACTGGCAATTTCAAGAAAATATCTTGCTCGCAGAACACACCGCCATCACACGTTCTACAGAGGGCTCTGATTGGGTCAGCCTCATGATTTCCAAAGAGGCATTTAATGGAAATCTCAAAATCGAGTCAACGGTCACAATCGGTCGCAAAGGGCATGGGATAGGCTTTCTCTTTTGCGCTACTGAAACTGTAGACGCCAGAGGCTATTGTCTCTGGATAGCCTCAGAACATGAGGCAGTAAAAACCACAAAGCTCACCTTGTCTTCTGTAAGCGTTCTGGAAGCGCCGGAAATTCTTTTAAAATGTGGACGCTCCTATCACATCCGAATAGAAAAAATTGATGATCGGGTGCTGTTTTATCTCAATGATGCCCTGCAGTTTTCTTACGCCAGTCACATCCCTGTAACCGGCACACATATCGGCATTTTGTCGAGAGATGCCGACTTTGAAATCAACTCTCTTGAAGTCTTTGTCGGGAGCCAAAATATTATGGTCAACTGCCTGGCTGTCCCTGATGCCTTCTTAGCAGATAAACTGTACGACAAAGCACTCAATGAATATCGACGTCTTGGCCAGACCTTTCCAGGACGTGCTGAAGGTAGAGAAGCACTCTTTCGCGCCGGGATGACGCTTCTAGAACAAGCTAAGGATGCTATCAGCGATACAGAAAGAGCTGCCCTCTTTGACAGGGCGCTAGAAGAATTTGGAAACTTGCGAAGCACCCCGGGAGCTCCTCTTGAATATCTTGGTAAATCATTTGTCTATTTGGCTCTCGCAGAGCATGAAGAAGAGGCCAAGTGTTTTGAGTTGGCACTGCGCCGGTATAAAAACAACCCCCTCCTCTCCATTCTTGAAGAGCAGATTGTCTTTCGGATGCATGAAACTTCCCGCCAGCATCGGCTTGCCGCCTATCATTTCATTGGATTGGTCACCCGCTTTTTGAAAGTGTGGGCAGAAAGGCCTTCTGCTGTCAAACTCTTTGCTAGCCTGCAAAAAAACTGGGAGATCCCCTTCTTTATTCTGCATTCAAAAGACACACAAGATGCAGAGCTCAAAAGATTGAGTATTTGTCTTGGCGTGGGCTTTTGGCTTGCCAAACCGCATATTATTGCAGAAAGCGTTGATGAAATTCTTCAACGTCCGATTGTTGCTATTAAACATCTGTCCGATGCGCTGTTTTTACTGGTCGAACTTGGCGCCTACTCGATTGCCCAAGAAATGCTCTTGCGGATTCGAGGCATCCTTTCAGAAAATGAGCAAAAGCGATTTGAGACCTCCTTGACCCTTGTCGACCTTATGATTGCCTGCAAAAATGATCTGTCACTTGGCCTGCAGTGGCTGCAAAATCATTCATTTCAGGCACTGAATCAAGAAGAAGAACGTTTTGTCTGGTTTTTGCTCAGACAGGCTATAGACCGCCAAGACGCCTCTGCTGATCAGATAGCCACACAAGTACTTGTCAAAAACACTTCCGGCGTCCACCGTGAGCTCATCGACGCGCTTCTCTGTGAACATTTTCTCTATCAGGGCGATATTGCCAAGGTAGGGGCTATTTTACAGATGCATTCCCCGGAGCGTCTTTCTCAAGAAAGCAATCCTCTCTACTTCCTGTATGCCTGTTTCCTGGTGTGCAACGAGGGCATACAGTCAGCTTTTGCCTTTTTCTCAAAATTGCTGGATATCGCATTTCCCCGCTCTTGGGTACTTGGCGCCCACTTTTTATCAGGAAAAATCCATATGACCCCTGCCGGATGGCTTTCACGGTCTTTTCTCTGGGAACGTAGAGCCTTGTACCAGCAGCTGGCACTCTTTTGGCATTGCGCCAAAGACATGGAAAAATCACAATATTGGAAAGCCCTGGTGAAGCAGGAACATTTTTATGAATGAAGAAACGTACCATCCTCAAATCATCGCCTCGGAAGTTGTACTCAATGCCTTTATCCAGATCCGCAAAGAGCGTCTCTTGCATAGGGGGATGGTAGAAAGTGATCACTTTACTATTTCTTCAACTCCTGAATCGGTAGCGGTTATTGCCATCAATAAGAATGGTGACATCTTAGTCACACAAGAGTATCGCCACGCCATCAAAAAAACAGTTCTTGGCTGCCCAGGAGGTCTTGTTGACCCGGGAGAAACAGTCCTCGAGGCTGCAAAAAGAGAGCTGCTCGAAGAGACAGGATGCACGGCAGAGAAGTTTGAAGTGATGGGCCGCTGCTTTCCTCTTCCTGGTCTTTTGGATCAAAAGATGGCCTGCATTCTCGCTACAAATGCTCAGCATTCCTGCACCCCTCAGCTGGAGGCGACAGAGATGATTCAATCTTTTTTCCTTTCGCAAGAAAGGCTGAGACAAAAACTGCATCAAGGCGCCGATATTGATGGTATTCTTTGCGCTGCTCTTTTTTTCTGGAATGCGAAGTATTGGAAATGAAGTATTAACAGTTGTTTATATCAGATGTCTCTATGAAAAGAGCTTCTCTAAGGGAGGATAGGGCTCTCGTACTTGAATGATCCAGCGATATTGCTGCTGCTCTTGCTCTTGATGTTTAAAGTCATTGAGGGGATTTGCTACGTTGTATATATACAGCGTCTCGGGAATATAGCGAAAATGGCGGCTTGCTGCCATTTCAAGCATTGGAATCATAAAAGCTACATCCCCTGTCATTGGGAAAAACTGGCCGTCGATCATCAGATCTTCTTTTCGAATTTTTTGAAAGAGCTTGGCATAAAAAGTCTTCACGTGGCTTGCAAGAAAGGAATGGGTCCGAAAGCGATGAGTTTTACGAACCTCTTCAGGAATCGCTTCGCAGTGACCTTCCAAAATGCCTTGAGGGTCAAAGTCAAAATCTCCATAAGTAAGCCATACAGACTCGTCGCTGTATACAGCTGCCAGCCTCGTAAGCACCTCTGTATGTGCCAGCCAGTCATCACCATCCACACAGACCACAATCTGATCCGGCTGTAGTGTATGGATGGTGTGATAGAGATTTGCAAGAGAGCCTTGTCTTTTTGTATTGCGAATATAGGTAGTTTTGCCTTTCAGGCTTGAGGAGTTAATATATTGCTGAGCAAGCATTCCCGTTGCATCTTCTGAGGCATCATCTATGTAGTAGAGATGAAAATTGGAATATGTCTGACCGGCAATGGATGCCAGATTTTTCTGGCACCATTTTGCATTGTTATAAGAAGGTACGACAATGGCAAATTGCATCTGCTTATATTGCAGCGTGGGGATTGCTGCCGCACGCCTCCCAAAGTCTACTTACTGAATATTGTTCATTAGCAGTTGCAAACGGGAAAAAGTCGTTTTTATAAAAACTGTATTTTCTCATTAAGGCTGCTCGCACTATTTTATAGCGAAGCTCCGACAGCTCTTCAGTGCCATGCAATTTATCAAGAGTTTCCAGACTGCCAAACAGATTGGATACCACACAATTTGTAGCATTGCCTTGAGGACGTAAAGCACTAAAATTTTGTATAGAGTGTGGCAATTGCGGCACATCAGATTGCACAGGATACTGCATCATCTTTTCTGCATCCATGAAAGGAAAACGGACTTTGAGCATGGATCGAATATATGTTAATGTCTGCTGCTCATCTAGACCTGCTGTAGAAGAGATAGCAGGCCTGTTGACCCACGCAAGAGAATAGAGATCATTTTTCTTTTGGACAATCAGATACGTCTTATGCATGTTATGTGTTGGAATAGAAAAAGCATGGGATGAGCCTGTTGTATAGCCTATCGGTACAAGCATCTGCTCGCCTTCTTGTAACAACTGAAGACGGCTTTCGATACGCTTCATCATAAGATCAAGCTGCCAATGGAAGAAGAAATGTGCCGGCTTGAGGCTAATTTCAAAACCTGTCATAGGGGAGACAGCCCAGACACAAGCTCCTATCATATTTCCTGCAGCTTTTAGCATGTTTTGAATCAAAAACGAAGCGTGCATGAGTGGATCTGTTGTGACTTCGGTATAGATAGGCCCCTTTCCGGAAAGTAGACGCACGGCACCCACAGCCAGAAAGAAGGCAGAGGCTACCAGAGTAATAGTCATATCAATAGCCGTTAAAACCGGAATAAGAATTCCAGAGACTCTTACAAGGATCGCCTTATTCAATTCATTAAGAGAAGATCCACTAATACCGATAACAATGTGTGCCATTACATAGAGTGTGACATTAGTAATCTTGTGAATAAATTCCTGTGCCTGCAGTTTTTCTAAGGATTCCTCATAACTTTTTGCCTCTTGAATAGCTTTTACATAGCTCTTGGGAAAAACCTCTTTTTGCTCTCCATTTACTTCGACATATTGATTTTCTGTTGCTATCTCTTCAATAATCGCAAGGCTAGTGATAGGACTGCAAGGAGTGTCGCATTGAATGCCCGCATGAGAAGAAAGGATGCCGAGAACAGCATGTTTATCTAGAGGCTCACTTAGGGCAAGACCAGCAAAAGGATGTATAAGCCCAAATACGCTTCCAAAGAAAAGAGGGACTGTAGCATTGCGCACACGCTCTATGTGCTGCCATGGAAGCACCATGTCAAGCTGTCTATAATATAGCGAACTTCCAAGCGCAAAGACAAAGCTTGGGATGACACAAAAGCTGTGAAAAGCAATATCGAGAACTGCTGCTGGGGAGAGTAAAACTACTGCTGCCACACGAGAGACTACTTCTGCAACTACCGGAGAAACCTCACGTGGCAAATCATAAGTTGCTAAGACAATTTTCTCAGCACACCCTACAAAACTCCACTCGGACAAAGGCGTTGACATGACACTTCCTGTTGAACAATTTTATATATTTTTTTGACTTTATCAAGAACAGCATTTGCACACTGACGAAGTTGATAGGTAATTTTTTCGTACCACACATCTGGAGGCGCACGAAATGGGTTGTCATCCAAGAGTAGTTTTTCTGTAAAACCAATTATCCCGGATGCAGAACCAACGGCGATTGCAACCCCAATAATAGCAAGTGGTGGGGCTGTAAATAGCAAAACTCCTGTCAGTATGATCGACACAACACTGACAACGACTGCAGCTACATGAAGCACAAACTTTGTCTGCAATCTGCCTTTCAACATCTTCATTAATGACTCGCCCTCATCAAGAGCTCGTGAACATTCTGAAGTAAGCAGCGAATTGCGGATAGCCTCCACTCGAGCTTTAATTGCCGCTTCTTTTGAAAAGCCAAGGATTTTAGAAAAATGCTTTTCCTTCAATACATGCGTGCAGGCACTTGTAAGATTTTCAATTCGCTTTTCTATAGGTAATTTCTTGTTGAGCGTCAGCGGAGCGATGACCTTTGAGCGTAGAGAAGAAGTGCGATGCAATGAATAGAGATCCAGGGCTAACGAAACAAACTGTATCGGATAGAGCGCCTGGCTCACAATATGTGCCCACGGTAAAGCATTTTGCGCAATCACGCCAACTGCTCTTAATCCATTAATCGTGCTGGTAATAACGCTTGCGACAGTGCCTGTAGAAACCACAGCGCTTGCCACATACTGTATGCGCTTTATCAGTGAGTGTGTACAGCAGGCTTTATAAATACTTAAGAAAATATTGGGAATTGCAAACACCCCACAAAAGGAGTCAATAAAATTTGTCGCTCCAATCGCTTTATTTCCAGTCGGTGTGGGTGTGTACATGTGAGATAAAAACCCATGAAAACCCCTTAGGGCTCTGCCAATTGCTGCTATAGAATTACCGACACCATCTACCGCTTGAAACCAGGAAGGTATCTGAAGTGCATGGCACGCATCAATTGGTCGCATCATGGTGTAAGCTCCCTATCATAAAGAAATATATTATAGCACTTCCTGAGAAAAATGTAAAAACTATTTTTTAAAGAATTTTATATTCTGGGATT
>CAYOTQ010000026.1:0-10952 GCA_964406915.1 uncultured bacterium | reverse complement strand
AGTGGTTTATTTACAAGCATTTTTTTCTTTCTGTTTTTTCAATTGTGCGCTTATCTTTCTCATCTATAAACGAAGTTGTTTTTGCATATCGGTCTCTAAGCTCGTGTAAAGGCCTTTCATGGAAGTAGTGGTGATAGAGCAGCTCACCATCAAAACAATCGGCATAAAAGCCAACGCATCTCTTGTCCTTCCACTCAATGATTCCTGGAGCAGAATAGAGCGCGCACTGCTTGTCTGTTGTTTTGGAGTGCCAATGTTCATGCTGGCCATATTGACGCAAAAGATGGGTGATGGTGATTGGATAGCTGTGGCACACTTGCATCTTTTCCTGAATATCAGAGGAAAGGTTTTTGTATGACTCTTGCTGCAAGGCTACTGGTGATTTCTTGAGCCAGTCTCTCACCCTTGGCGCTACAGAAATAGGAGTCGCGTGATATCCGGAGGCCTGCGGCGTTGGCGGCTGTTTTAATGCAACTGCTTTTGAGGAAGGCAAGGTGGGTGGTGTAGGTTCTGGAGCCCTCTCATGAGGCCGAGTCTTATAGGTAGGATGTCGTTGCCTTTGATTGATCCCTCGTGACTTTGGTTTGCTCTTCTTTGGCTGTTTGCCTGCTATTTTTGGCTCTGGTTGGAGTGAAATGGCAGCTACTTGCTCAATAAGCTCTTTTTGCTCCTCACGTGGTTGTGATTTTTTGTCACGTTTGCGCTCCAATTGATATACACGGCAAAATTGCTCTTCCAAAAATTTGCCTTCATCTGAAGAAAAGAAAAAGTTGAGCAAAAGACGAAAACAACCAAGCTCTTCATGCTGCAGCACTTGGGAGGAGAGTAGATCTATTTCTTGATCGATTTTTTTCTGAAATGCTTGAAGGGAAAAATGAGGCAGCTGAATGGCGTGCAATTCATCAGGGGTAGGCAATCTATATTCAAATACCCAGCTCGTCTCAACAGGAGTAAACCTTTTTTGTTTGGCAATCTCTTCCTGGAGGACTGCATAGCTGCGGCTGTATAGAGCATCGAGACGCTCACTCTTTTGTCGATAGAGATTAGAGGCTGTCATCATAGCATCAAGAGTTTTTGCAGTCACATCTTGAGAAAAAAGCTTCATCATCTGCGACGTATGCAAGAGATCCTCTATTTCACTAGCAAAAGGAACTTTGTCTTCCGAGTCTACCACTCGTATTGGCATGCACTCTTTCAAATAATTCAGCAAACTCTCTGCAGTATACATTTCCTGCTTGAGCGCAAAAAACTTCCATATCTTTATGAGAGGCGATGAGGCATACGTAGGATCTTTTTGTAAAATTTCGCATACTGTAGCCTTAAATTTCTTCCAGCTAAACGTCTGATGAGCATATTCCACAGAAATCCCTATAGCCACTTCTTCGGCGCTGCTTGCATCAAAAAGATCATCATAGTCAAATACATACTCATCAGCACTCAATGAGACCTTGGCTCCAAGCGCTCCTGTAGAGTCATTGACAAGTAGCTGCATGTATTCAACAGCCTTGTTCAGTACAAGAGCAAGAATAAATAGCCTTTCTGAACAGAGAAGCGATAAACTGTCTTCAAGCACCTGTATTTCATAGTAGGTAAGAGATCTCTTTTTTTGGATATTGAGAATTTCGATAAGTGTCTGTAGGTAGCCGGGATCTTTTGCCTGTAGGACAAGCTGCTCTTGGATTTCCTCAATAAATGCTTGCTTTTGAGGCTCCTGCAGCTCAGCAGATTTTTTGATATAGGCATGCACTTTTTGCCAAATAGCCTCGATCTGATCAGACCGCAAAGAGGGCTCTTGCTTTAGCTTCTCAAGAACCAGAGTAATCATCTCGCTATCAGTGCTGACTCTTTGCTTAGCAAGAGCTTTTACTTGCAACTCACCATTTACCAGACACCATCTCGGATCATCTGCACACATGGTAATGTTAGAAAGCAATTTATCAAAGGTAATTGGGACTGCATTCATTGTCATTATCTCGGTTAAAATTTCAGATGAGGTCGTCTGTGGATTGATAGAGAGGTGGTTGTACAATAAGAACCTCAAATTCTGTACCATGCACCTGTTTCCATCCTAAAAGGATCTTTGTAGCTCTATCTACATACAGAGGTCCTGGCTTTGTCATCGCATAATAGGCATCAATATCTTTCGGAAGAGGTTTCCAGCAGCTGGTAGCTGTTTGAAAGCCTGCCATTGTCTCATGGCAGAGTCTGATTTGTGCCTGCTCGCTTTCGCTCAAACAGCCCCAGGAAACATAATTGCCCGGATATCGCTTTTGCAAAAATGACCAGTCAAGGCGAATGATCTCTTTCTTGGAAACGCAGTTTGTAAAAATGCGACCTGTCTTTGGACAAATCGCTGCTTTGGTAAAATCTATGGGAGGATTTTCTGGCTGAGAATGGCTCTCTAAGAAGCTATCGACAAACCGCCGTATGGAAGGGGCAATGTCTGTACCAAGAGCCATAGGCAACTTAGTATATGGGCTGAGCGATCCTCGCGTTTTTGCTACATACCAGCCTAGCCATAGCAAGCCTGCAAGGATGGCAAGCACAAGAAAAAAGGAAAAGAGCAGGATGAAGATGGCACTTTGTCCAAGCTGCTCTATTGCCAGTGAATCAGACACTGTATTAGGCTTTATTTGAAGCTTTTGCCTTAGAGGACTTTCGTTCCTTTTTCATCTCTTTTGCCTGCTCCATAAAGCTTCCAGAAGAACGAGAGGAGCTATGGCTGGAGCGGCTGCCTTTCTCTTGAAAACGTTCTTGAAAGCGCTCAGAGCGATCGTGAGATCTATCATGGAAGCGATCAGAGCGATCATGAGATCTCTCATGAGACCTCTCATGATTTGGGCGTTCTGGCTCTTGATAGACCGGCAGCTCATCAAAACGCTCTTTGTTAGCAGCAATTTCGGCAAGAACCTGAAATGACAAATTCTCTGAATCAGTATCCACATCCAGCTCACGCCCGGAACGTATGGCATTGTCTGCTATCTGGATGGCATAACGCACTAATTCAAACTGGTTTTTAAATCGCTTGAGCAGCTGCTCATTTGTCAGCATATGCTCATAGTCTACTTCATTTTTCATAGTCCCTTTACCTTACTCTATGTTCCTCAGCAATGAGAACGCTTCTCAATGCCTGGTAGGCAACAGATAAATCATCATTTACAATTACATAGTGATACGCAGCTGCCAATGCAATTTCTTTTTCTGCTTCGGCAAGCCGAGTCGAAAAACTCTCGCGAGTTTCTGTGCCGCGTTCAAGCAGCCTTTTGCCTAGCTCATCTAAACTTGGAGGCAAAAGAAAAATAAAAGTCGCCGCCTCTTTACCTATAAGCTGAAGGGCTCCTTGGGTATCTATCACTAGTATCACATGCTTGCCGCTGGACTTCATCTGCTCCACGACAGCACGCGATGTGCCATAACGATAGCCAAATAGACGTACATGCTCAAGAAAATCTCCAGCCTGCACTCTCCTTTCAAATTCTTCTTCGCTCAAAAAATGGTAATGAACTCCGTCAATTTCTGAGTGACGCTTTGGCCTAGTTGTACAGGAAATACTTGCTTTTACACAGTCAAATTCCTGCATCAACATATCGACAAGTGTTGTTTTGCCTGTGCCTGCAGGAGCGCTGAGTACAAATGACAGACCATGTGAAAGGTTGCCAAGTATTTTCTGTGTCTTCTTCAACATAAGGGGAAAATTTTACACAAAAGGCTACTTGACTTCCAGTTTTTTCCCAAACGATCTATCGCCAGCATCTCCAAGTCCTGGGACAATATAGCCCTTCTCATTGAGCGAATCATCTACTGCTGCGCAATAAATAGCAATCGAGGGATCAAATTCTTGCACTTTTTCCAGGCCAACTTTTGATCCAATAGCTCCAATCACAATGATATTTTTCGGCTCTTGTTTTTTGATGAGCTCCAAAGCGTCGAGCATTGAGCCTCCAGTGGCAATCATGGTATCGATCACAATCACTGTTTTCCCTTTTATTTCGGGTATGCCCACATACTCTCGTTTTGGCAACAGAGTCTCTTCATCTCGCGCCATAGCAATAAATCCCGACTCGGCGTTCGGAAAAATCTTCTGCACACCAAAGAAGAGAGGCAGGCCGGCACGTAAGATGGTGAGTAAAACTGGCTGCTCTGCAATTCGAGGATGGCAGGCAGAGGCGCCAAGACAGGTCTCTATTGCCTCCATTTTTACAGGCAGCTGCTGCAGCACTTCTCGTCCTAGCATTTCTCCAATTTTTTTGAGGCTATAGCGAAATTCTCTTGCTTGGGTGGCAGGGTCACGAATCGTATAGACAAGCTCGCTTAACGCGATATCATTTTTGTAAATTTCAGCGCAGCTGGCGGCAGAGCAAGAAAATAGGCAAGCGATTGCAAATATGCGTCTCATAAACATGATTTACCTCCAAAAAATTTTACGGGAGTGTAGGCACGCACGCTCTAAATTTCAAGCGCAAATTAAGAAAGCGTGCTACTCGACATTTTGGATCTGCTCTCGCAGTTTTTCAATCTCGCTCTTTGCTGCAATCACAAGTTTTGAGATAGGCGCATCTTGACTCTTTGATCCCAGAGTATTGACCTCTCGCTGCATTTCTTGTAAGACAAACTCCAACACTTTCCCGCTTCCAAGACTACTTTCAGAGCCTTTCATAGCCTCTTTAAAATGCTGTAGCGTATAGCCAAAGCGCGATAACTCCTCAGAAACATCAAGCTTGTCTGCTAAAAGCGCACACTCTTTTGCAATACGCTCTTCTTCTCCTTGCATCTCTGTTGCAAACTCCTGAAGCACTTTTGTCAGACGCACTCGATACCTTTGCACCGCTCCCGTTGCATTCTCCGCAATCTCTTGCCTCAGCCCTTCCAGCAGTTGCAAGCGCTGCAAAAATTCTGCTTCAAGAGCAGCCCCTTCCCGTTCTTTGACTCTTGTAAGCTCTTGGCACGCTCCTTCAACGACCTCATGGAGCTGCTTTGAGAATGCCGCCTCATCAATCTCTTCTTGAGTAAATTGAAACACTCCTCGCTGGTTCAACATAAAAGTAAGGAGCGCGTCATCAGAGGCTTGCTTGCAGCCTACCTCGTCTGCAAGTGTCTTGGCAGCTTCATACAAGCTACGCACATAGCCGCGATTGAGATGCACACGCACGGGAGAGGCTTCATGAAACAAGATCTGAACAGAGACCGAAATCTGCCCTCGCAGACAGTGCTCGGAAATAGATTTTCGAACCAAGGTCTCAAAAGAAAGACATTCATTTGGCATCTTAATCTGTACATCCAGATGCTTTCTATTCACAGATTGCATCTCGACAAAAATCTCTAGCGTGCCATAATTCTTTTTGTATTTGCCGTATGCTGTCATGCTGCGAAGCATATTGTTTACCTTCTTTTAAAAAGAGAATTGTACATGAAGACTTTCTTATTTTCAATCACACAGCTGCTAGTGCTCCTTTGCGCAGTTTGCAGCCATGCGCAAGCCTCAGATCCGGCAGACGAACTCAAACAGATGAGCCTTGAAGAAAAAATAGGCCAGATCCTTATTGTTGGCCTCTACCCCTCTCAAAAAGAAGCAAAGCAAGAAGATCAGCTCACCTCCCCTATCGAGTATGTTGAAGAAGCCATTCAAAAATATCATGTCGGCGCCATCCTCTGCAAACGTGCCTGCGATCCAATTTCTCAGCGCCATCTGCTTGCCCATTTTCGAAAGCTTTCTAAACGACCTCTTATCGCCATGCAAGATCTAGAATGGGGGCTGACAATGCGCCACCAAATGGCACCGCGCTTTCCAAAGAATCTGACTTTGGGTGCCATCCAAAACGAGCAACTCATCTATCAACTAGCTCAAGAAATTGCACGGCAATGCAAACTGATCGGCATCCATATGAATCTCGCTCCTGTTGTAGATGTCAACAGCAATCCAAAAAATCCGATCATTGGCGATCGCTCGTTTGGAGAAGACCCGTCGACTGTCGCCAAGCTGGGAGTGCAGTACATCAGAGGACTTCAAGATGCAGGCATTGCTGCTTGTGCAAAACACTTTCCAGGACATGGCGATACTGAGCTCGACTCTCACTTTTCTTTGCCAACAGTCTCTTTTACAAAACAAGAGCTCTTTGAGACGCAGCTTATTCCGTTCAAAGCCGCCATTGACAACTCTGTCGTCAGCATTATGACCGCCCATATTCTCCTTCCAAAAATAGAGCCGGAAGCACTTCCTGCATCGCTTTCCCCCACCATCATCAAAGAGCTGCTCCAAAAAGAACTTGGTTTTACAGGCATCTGCATGACCGATGATCTCCTGATGAAGGCAATCAGCACTCATTACTCTCCAAAAATAGCCGCCCAGATGGCCTTTGTTGCAGGAAATGACATGATCATGTCCTCGCAAAATATCGCTGCCTGCTTTGCGGGCATCTACGAGCTGATGACAGTATCTCCTGACTTGGAACAGGAACTCGACAAACGAGTGCTAAAAATTCTGAAGCTGAAGCAATCCATAAAAGACGAGGAGGTTGAATCAGACCATCTTGACTATGACGATCTTTTTTCTCAGCAGGCACTCACCATCAAGAAAAGACTTTACGAAGCAGCTATCACCATTCCCTCTACGATCGATCCTCACTCCTGCGTTCTAAAAAATGACGCTGCCCTTTTGGTGCAAATTGGCGGCAAAGGCTTTACTCCTTTTTACACCACCCTCAAAAAGGCATATCCCCGCCTTGCTTTTGCGTACCTAAGCCCAGACCCAAGTGCTCTTGAACGAGCCGCTCTTGTGAAAAAAATGAAAGAATATAACAGCTGTATTGTGGCTTTTCAGGAGATGAATAGACAGGCACAAGATGACTTTGGTTGCAGCCCCTCTATAAAAACATTTATTAAAGAAAGCAGATCAACCTCTCCTACTTTTGTACTTTTCGGATCGCCTTATGCTCTTTCATTTTTTGAAGCGGGAGATCGTTGTGTGATTGCCTACGAAGATGATCCTGATGCCCAGGAAGCAGCTGCCAATGTGCTGCTAGGCAAACTTGAAGCCAAAGGCAAACTGCCAGTCTTACGCAACGTATGGAAATGACATGATCATAGCACTGCTTGCTTCTATTGCCCTCTACCAAAGCCTGGACCCTACCTCTATTGCCCAGCATTTTGCCTTCTATGAGCTCTATCCGGAGACTAAAGAGGGTAAGAAGGCCCTGGAGGATGGTTGGAAGCTGCTCTCCCCAAAGCTAGCAAGTGAACTTCCTATGGCGCTGCCTTCTACGGAAGCGATCAACTCCTTTATCTCGCTTATCCAACCTATAGAGCATGGAAATAAGTATGACATTTCAGAAGCCGCCCTTCTTTGTATAGAAAAAGCTGCCGCCTCCCTTTCAAACCGCTCTCTCAAAGGATTTGGAGCAAAATCACTGGCAGAAATCTCCAATCTTGCACCAGAAGAAATTGACCTAACTCGAGCGCTCCTCCTGGCACAGTTTGGTGATACAGAGAAGGTCCATCAGACCATTCGCCAACATGAAGCAGCTTTAGACCTCATGGCCCTGCAAATACGGATAAGGCTTTCCCCAAACGCTACCGTACAAGATAAAATCAGAGCGATCAATCATCTGATTTTTTATGAAATGGGCTTTCGTTTCCCTCCCCATTCTAGCTACAGCAACCAAATTGACTTATTTACATTTTTGCCTTCTGTACTCGAATCCCGTCGAGGAGTTTGTCTTGGAGTCTCTATGGTCTACCTCTGCCTTGCACAGAGGCTGGATCTCAATCTAGAAATCATCACCCCGCCAGGCCATATTTACCTTCGTGCACACGATGGCGATAAAGAAATCAACATCGAAACCACTCTTCGTGGCGTGCATGTTCCCTCACATGAATACCTTGGCATCAATAATCGCTACCTGCCAACGCGTAGCATCAAGGAAGTAATCGGCATGGGCCACTTTAATCAGGCATCTTTATGGCTTGCCCAAAGCAACTGGCAAAAGGCAGCCGAATGCTATGCCACTGCCATTCAATTCATGCCCGATGATGTCCAAGCACTCACACTCTATGGCTGCAGCTTGCTGCTTTGCAACCAAGATAAATCTGCACACGCTTTATTGCAAAAAGCAAGCCAGCTCACCCATAGCTGCCCGGCGATAAGCCCAGATCCCCTCGTTGCAGATATCCTCAATAATGTGGTAGACAAAGAGGCCCTTCAGTCACTTTTTTTATATGTAGATAACACGCATGCCTCTTTACTCAAAAAGCAGCAGGCGCTAGAAGAGGCTTGCAAGCGCTCTCCTAAATTCCGCTCAGGGCTTTTTCAATTGGCAGTCTGCTGGCTGCAGCTGCATAAGCCCGCAAAAGCGCTCGCACTTTTAGAAAAATATCACGCACTTGATCCTACCGATATATCGGTAGAATTTTACCTTGCCACACTCTATTTTTCCCGTTTTGCTGCCCCGCAAGCAAAGCGGCATTATGAACAGGCAGAAATGATTGCACAAAAAAAGAACTATCTTCCAGTAGCACTCAAGCAATTTGCTGTCGTTCTTGGAAAGAAGTGTGTTTAATAAATTGGTTTTAATACAAAAACTAAATTTTCTACTATTACAATAGTAGAAATTATGATAAGATATATGAAAAAATAATAAAGTGTTTTTGAGATTAAAAGGAGGAACGTATGCCAATTACAAACAAAGACTGGGAAATGTCACCAAGTACATGTTTGTACACAATTGTCACCAACTGGAGCAACACATATACAAATGAAACAGACCGTGTTTTCAAGCAAGTAACCACTGAAGCTGCCTACTGCGGTATCATCCTTCTCGGCACCGTAGATGCCACTGCCCGCCTTATCAGCGCGCTCTTCATGAAAGCTGTCATCCAGATTTTGCCAAGTGATAGAAAAAGAGAACTGGACGAACATGTGGTACAACACCTGATGCTCTGCCACGTTGTTTCCGCTGGGGCTGTAGGAGCCGCCCTAAACGGTCTGAAGATAAATCTCACTCGCCGCCCAACAACGGATGATGATGTTGAGGAAATGTGGAAAATAGATGCCACTCAGGAGATGGGCCTACACCTAATGAAGTATTATGCGACAAACGAATGCTGGATCAGTCATTTTGACACACCACCCCCTTCATAAAATTAAATTTTTATTCTTGCTAGTAATAGGCGTCATTTCTTATTCTTCTTTAAACCCAAGTGACCACTATCCGCCGCAAGAGGGGGTGAGCGAGATGCCAAAGACGTGAATTCTTTGCGACAAGCCAAGGATGTATCCTTGGAGCGGAGCAAAAATTGACAGATTTGGACATCGCAGCCAGCCCTTCTCGGCAGATGGTAGTCACTTGGGTTTTAAAAGTCATCACGTCTTTCGCGACTATAAGGAGGAAAGTATGTCAAATCTTACAATCAATGACTGGGGAACTTCAGTAAGTGCCTGTTTATATGCAGTAGTGACCAACTGGAGCAACACGTATACAAATCAACCAGACCGTGTTTTCAAGCAAATAACTACTGAAACTGCCTATTGTGGCATCATACTTCTCGGCACCATAGAAGCCACTGTCCGCCTCATCAGCACCCTCTTTGTAAAGGTTATCATCCAGATTTTGCCTGCTGACAGAAAACATGAGCTAGACGAACAGCTCGTACACAACATGACAGCCTACCACGCCATTTCTGCTGCAGCTGTAGGAGCTGCACTAAAAGGGTTAGTAACAAATTTCACACGTCGCCCAACAACGGATGATGATATCCATGACACGTGGAAAATAGAGGCGACTGAAGAGATTGGCCTCAACGTACGTGAGTATTGTCAAGCAAATGCATTTTGGCTCAAATATCTTAACCCATAACTTCCTTCATCGCATGTTGTTGTCACCTCTTACCAAAGGCATGTTTGCAGGAGCTCTCCTGCTGGTGCTGCCTCTTATGGCAGCACCCAGTGAGCGACTCTCTCTTTCCCAAATCATGACCCAAGAAGAGATGCGACAGATGGGCCTTGCCGATGCCACGCCGGAAGCAAAACAAGCTTTTGAAAGCTGGGCAGCAAACTGGACAAAACATGTGATCGAACAAGCACCCTCTTATCGCTCTGGTGAAAATCTCACCTCATGGGTGCAACGTTGGCCGCCCTATGCCAACCCGGCAAACGGCCCTGTCGATAAAGCGCAGTTGGCGACACGTCAGCAAAGCAATCAGAAGGTTGATAAGATACGCAATAATGGCGAGATTATCGAGCTCAAGGATGGCTCTAGCTGGCAGATTTCTCCCTTTTATCGTAACCTGACAGTCTTTTGGCTGCGAGATCATGTCATTGAAGTCGGCCCCTCGTCTAACATTCGCTACACCTATTTGCTTTATAACGCCACTCTTGGGCAAACAGTACAAGCCAATATGAAATCACCAGCTTCTCCTACCGGCAAAAAAGCCGAAGAGCACCCTGACACGCATAAGGGCAGTGTCCACGTGACAAGTATAGCCTCAAGAGGCGAAGTGGTGACGCTTGCCGATGGCTCAACATGGAAGATTGCTCCTGCTAATACCTTTCATGTGATCAACTGGAAAGAACATGACAGAATTCTTGCCCAACCGTCCGATAATTTCTTGTATCGATATCGTCTCACAAATTTAGATACCGGAGAGGTAGTACTTGCAAATACAAAGTAGCAAAAAATTATAGATAGGATATACTGCTTTTTGAAAGCAAGGAGGGTCCATCATGATACGACATATTTCTTCTTTTACTATTGCTTTGGGCATGCTCTGCCTGCCTGTCATACAAGGACTACAAGCAAGCCACAGCTGGCTTCGAGACATCACCTTTGAACAGATGAGTGCTGATGAAAAGAAGTCGACAGGCATCGAAAAACTTTCTCCTGAAGAAAAAACAGCTCTTATTGGATGGCTGCAAGGATATTCTGTAGCAAGCAAACACAAACTTTCCAAAAAACCAGCTA
>CAYOTQ010000025.1:0-11063 GCA_964406915.1 uncultured bacterium | reverse complement strand
TTCAACTCCACAATTTCTTTTTCACTGTATTGACTACATCCAATCAGCCATTTTGCACAGACGATATCAAAAAGCTTTAGATCCATATTCTGCACTGTCTGCTTGCTGCTATCTTTATCTTCGCCGTATCTGAGCAATAGCAGCTGAGCTTTTTCATCCAGAGAAAAAATACAGGTACCCTTCTTATGATGATTTACTTGAAAGCTCAAATGGTCGCGCGTAAAGAGACTTACAAATCCTCTTCTGTCACTATTTATGGCAAAATAGCACATATCGGGCTTGCCTTGAAAGCCGTTTGCATAGGCAAAGAGACGTAAAAAATTTCTGGATAGCTGCAAAGAAGAAACAAGTTGAAAAGCTTGCAAAGCATCTCTTAGCTTTGCCTTCATATGTTGAGGGATGTCAATAGCCAATCCCGACTTAAGCCATTCATCGATATTTTGGATCTTATCAGGCTCGTTATTGATATCAGGAGGCAATGCACCGGCTTTGCTCGCGGTTTCTATCTCCATCATCTGTTTGGATTGTTGTTGGGATTGTACTTGTTCTTGTACTTGTTCTTGCACTTGTGCATGTGCTTGAGTAAGCCCCACTCCTCCAGATGGCAGCAGCAGTGGATGACTGCTCTGATTTGGATCTCGAGCGACAGCTTCCAGACGTTTATGCACCTGTTTAAAGCGCTCCTGCATTGTCTGCAGAGTTGTTGCCAGAAATTGTATGTGGGTAGCTACTGCTGGGTCTTGTTTAGACTGCAGCTGCTTGATTATCTTTTGAAGTTTCGTAAGCTTTTCCAAATGGCCTTTCGCAGATGCCTCAACAAAGACCTCCAAAGATTGCAGCGTAGTTGGCGCCGCATCAGCACGCAAATTTGCCTCCTTATTTTCCTCAATCCATTCATGCACCACATCCAGAATGGTATTGTCAATATCAGCATGCTGCATAGAATGCTTTTCATACCCAAAGAGCAAAAGTCTTGCTCCATTTTTCACAATCGCCGACATCTCTTCGAGATCGCTCTTCAGGTTCTTTTTCTTTGTCTCTTCTTGAATTTGCAGCTGTATATCTTCAACAATATGGTGATAGTACAGGGGTTCTTCTTGTGCTACGTGTTGCATGGCACGTATGCGCTTTTCGACCCCATCTGCTAAAGCAAAGTCCATTGAATGCACCTCGCCTGCCTCGCGCATGCGCCCAAGCGTCTGGACAAAATCATCCATACCGCAAGCAGGCCCGATAAATGTCATCGCCACCCCTGGAGGAATGCGAAAATCTGTTCCTCTTGTATCTGGAGGCGCAAAATAAAAGCGAAGGTTATTCTTTGCCTCCGCTTTGAGCATCAATTCATTGAGATGCTGTTTGCTCACTTCGTGAGGAGAGGACTCCTTGCTTTTCCACAACATTGCTTTTCGAGTGCCAGAGTCGACATAAACAAAGTCCTTGTCAGAGGCTCTTTCTCGCAGCTGCTCAACAGTGGCAAAGGCATCGCCATTTTTTAGATGAAAGCCCTGGTTGATGAGAGCCACATGATCCTTTAGAGCAGCTGCCATCTTATCAAAAATCGCAAGCTCTTCTTCTTTCACAGACTCTACAGCCGGTTTTTTGAGCAAGGATGCCTCCAGGAGCACCTGTGCAGTCACCTGTTTGGCAGTATCGGCAGAAGCTGCTGACGTCTTTGGCAATGCAAGGCGAGAAAGGGTACCTGTCATCCCCCCAAAACGACGTCCATAGCATGCATGCTGCACGTTGTAGGTAATTTGTCGCTTAAATATCTTGAGCCGACGCTCCTGAAAGAGCGCTTTATCGGTAAATTTCAGCCGTTTGTCTATATTCTCAGGCTTATTTAAATAGGCAATCACATCCACATTTTGCTTCATTGCCTCCTGCTGCCATACGGCATAGTCACTTGCCAATTGTGTCTCGATTTGATGCAGCGCAATCGTCAAAAAAGACTCATCTTGCCCCGTTGCCACCACCTCCGGCAAACAAATGCCATAGGCAAAGTAATGATTGACGATAAGGTCATACTCGTCGCCAAAGACAGTCCCCAGCTGCTCCTGTCCGCTTACTTTTGGCCCTATTTGAAAACCATCCGTAGACTTCACTCCACTGTTAATACCTGGGTTTTGATGGGCTGCTAGCAAGAACGTCGATTGCAAAATCCGTTTTAGAGGCCCAAGTTTCTGCTGTTGTTCCTTACTAAGCGTGAGATTTGGAATCAATTTTTTGTCAGCAAACTGGCTGCAGACATACTGTTTAAGCTTTGTTTGAGAAATTCCTGCAAATAGCTTGCTATACTCACTTTCTTGCATGAGAGCATCAAATAGGGCAGGTATCACCTGCTCTTTCATCATCTCAATAGGATAAGAAGCTTGGCGCATGGCTATACATTCTTCTCTAAACTTACTAAGCACAGGGTTTTTTGAAGTAAAGAGTGCCTTCATAAGCTTTTTCATCGTATCTTGAATCGTCAAATCAAGAGCTTCCGGCGTTCCCAGTGCTACATTTCGCTCGCACTGCACATTTAGGATATCATCAGCCTCATCAAAGAACAGAAGGTCGAATTTCTTGCGAATTTTTGACAGAAGCTCTAGTTCTTGTGTGCATGTATCGATACGAAGAAGTGTCTCTAAATGAGTCTCAAGAAAAGCAGGCAATTCAGGCACCTCTTTCAAGATAATATCCAGATGAGAAAAGAGATTACTTACCTCTATAGGACATTCGGCCTCTTTAAGAGCTCTCTGCAGCGTGTCCATAAGCTCTTTTCGTTCCATGAGCACAAGCTGAGCTTTTTCATCGATATCAATCAATGACGCGAGCGTGGTAATAGGATAGGATCTGTCTGTTTCGGCTTCCAATAGCCTGAGATACTGCTCTTGAAGTGTTGTGGGATCTAAAGTGTCATTTAAGCGAAAATGAAACTGAATACCTGCCTGTTCAAGAAGATCGCGAGTGGCTCTGTCAAGAGAGTCCAGATTTTGCTGGAGAAGCTCATCTTTTACAATCGCTGCCGGAAATTCGCCCTTCTCCAGAAGCCTCAGTAAGACAATAGGAAAGACCACAGAGGTTTTTCCAAGCCCTACTTTGAGTTCATACCACTCTTCAGGATTGGCAACGATGCGCTCGATGAGATCTATTTGGGCTTGCGTACAAATAATTCCTTGAGAGGCTTCCAAAGCAAGAAGTTTGCACGAGAGCGTAGGATTCGTTATATAGCCATCTTGCACATATCGTGAAAAATTCTCTGCTCTCGAAAAGAGCGCTAAAGCCTTTGCAGATTGACTTTGCCATTCAATGTCATCTTCTGAAAGCGCTTTTAAGGACTCTATTTGCGACATTACCGTTTTTGAGAGAATTTTCTCTGCAGCCGTATGCATCAAATACAAAGAGAGCTTGTTTGAAAGAGTGCTGTCGGCAATTTCAAGGAGCTGATAGGACTTAATCAGCTCTTCAAACACCTGCTCGGAGCCAAATTCTTCAATTTTTGCAACCGCTTTTTGTACTCGCGGCGGCATTGTTGCGTTATTTTTCAAGATCTCTTCTCGAAGCTGCTGACGCTCACTTTTATGCCATGAAAGAGCGTCTTGAACATTTTGTGAAAATCCTTCGAGCTGTTGAGGAACAAAGTACTGCTTCTTTTCTAATCGATCGGCGATTTCGGCATTTGCTAACCTCACTCCAGCGACAAGAGACTGATCAGAAAGATGTGAGCAGAAATCATCTGCTTGTTCTTGAAGCCGATTACTTGCTTGCACCTGCTGTATCTGAACAGATACTTTTGGTTGCTGACCAACAGTATCTAGCGGAATTGACACTGCTTTGGCAGGCTCGGGATGCTCTTTTTTCTGTTTGATCGTCTGTTCAAATCGTTCGATGCGCCGCTGGAGCTGTTGGTGACGTACAGCCTGGGCGAGATTAATTTTTGCTTTTTGCTCCACCAATTCAATAATCTGCTCGCAAGAGAGTACTTTGTCTTGCGACGTTAAAAATGCGCTCATCTCTTTTGAAAAGAGAATATTTTTGACAATAGGAGTAGAAAGAGGACCGAATAGATGGGGATCTTTTTCTAAAGCCTTTAGCAGCTCTTGATAGTTACGCTCATTGTGTGCTTGCACGGTTAGTGCTACTGTAGGAGCGGCTAGAGCAGATGGCGATGCCAACGTAATGTTCGCGCCTTGTGTAGGAACATAGATGCCAAGCCTATTTGCAATTGTGAGCGGATCTACAACCTCTTTTTTGAGCTCCTCGACAGGTTTTTTCATTATCCAGCAGAGGAGTAGTTTGATAAAGAGCGACGATCGAGCTAATTCCTCCTTGAGCCTAAAGATCTCTTCTGGAGCCACTGTTTTCACGTCTACCTTTTCATAGGTCTTCGCATTCCATGTCGACAAAAGGAGCTTTCGTGCCATGTCGATCTGCACAGACTCTGGGTAAGGAGCGTGAATTGGAGCAAAGAGAGGGGCTACCTGCTCTTTTGAAAGTGGTATGTTAGCGATCAAATTATAGAGCTCAAAAAAATGATACAGAAGATGCGAAGGATCAAGCGAGATGACTGGCGGTGCAGAAAGAGGCTTCTTGGCACGCTTGATACATGCTGCCAGGAGATCTGCTATCTCTTGCTCAGAAGGTGCTGCAAGCCCAAAACTACGAGGCTCATGAAGAGAAGGCGCGCTAGTGACCATGCCGGCAAACGCTTCATTGAGGACATGTTGCAGCTCTAGATGCTCTTGTTGAGAAAAGTCTTCTTGATGGAGGACTTTTTCGGTCTGTCGCTCTTTTCTTTCTGTAAACTCTTTATAAGCAGTGGCAATATTTGCCGACAGTTGCAAGAATTCTTTCCACTTCCCTTTAGAAAATTCTTTAGTTAATGTCTGTTCCTGAAGGATTTTACGAATTATCAATAAACCACGCACACGAACAAGTGCAGACTGCATTGAAGTAGCAGGCATTTCTTGAAATAACGTTTGTAGGCGGTGGAGATCTCTCGTTTCTGTATTTGGAGAGACAAGTTTCATCCCTCGCGCCTTTTTCAAATAGGAAATTGCTTGCGTATGCTCGCCTGCCTGTGCAAATAGATATGAAAGCCCTAAAATGCTTGTGGGTGATCCTGAAATTGCTCCATTTTCTTTCCAAGTGATAGCCAGTGGGGGCTCTGTTTGATGCCTTTTGTCTACGATGAGCTTTGCAAACCCTTCTTTATCACGGCGGCATCTCTGGGGCCAAAATAGGAAGGTAGTGGAATAACTATCACCAGCAAGAATTCCTATGTGCCCAATAGCTTCCCCTAACTTGTTCAAAGCACGCTTGGCAAAGGGATTCAGCTCTTGCTGCAATCCTTCTATCCACCTCTGCCCTTCAACTCTTGCATCTCCAGCAACTGTCCATGGAGCCTGCAGATCTTTTCTCACCAGCTCTAGATTCTGTCCACAGAAGCGTATACAGCAAATGTGAGAGTCTTTCGATTTTCGTAAAAATAAAACTTGTGAATCTGGAAGAGGAATCGAGGCAGCAAGAGGATCGTTTCTCTTGAGATTGACAACCTCGTACTCATCTTGTGTAGTAATTTTTTTAACATGTCCATCACCAGAAAGAGTCACAGTCACATGCTGCCCATCAAGCGATGCATAGCCACGGCGGGGCTCGTTTGCATCTATCCAGATGCCGCAGCGGCTGAGTGCTTTTGTAATTCCATACGCATCTCGAGGCTCTTTTGGAAGTACAAATAGCTGACAAGATTCCCCCTGGCGGCGAAAGAGACGACAGTTGCCCTCCGCTTCCCTTATATGAGCCTCATACATACAGCCATCGCTATCTGCAAAAGAATAGATCCTTGTCCCATCGCTATTGTTGATGTTCAGCGTAGCTCGAAACTGCTGGTTGCCAAAGAGAGCCTTATACTCTTTGCTCTCTGTAACTGAGAGGGCAAGCGGCAGCAGCAGCTCTCCTTGCTCACCCGGCCCAGATCCAAGAAGAATCTTCTGCTCTTGAGGCAGCAGCTTGTCAATTTCTGGCAATAGTTGCTCTTGAACCCAGACAAGAGCTTCATCGCCAAGCAGAGGAATTGTAGCTGCATCCTTTGTCTGCCGAGCAAATCCAATAAGACTATAAAGAGCTGAGCGACAAGAGGAGGGCGTTGCAAGAAACGTCTCAATGGCCTCCGGAGTCGGATAACGGTGACTGAGCATCTTGAGAATGAATACCGCCCCGTCAATTTTTGCCTGGGAGGGACATTCTGCATCTTTCCAAAAATCAATTACAGGCCCCATATCTTCGGGAAATTTTTTCGTCCAATCTGCGACCAGCTTGGTAAAATCTTCCTGAACGGCAGCTTCTACGGCAAACGGAGAATTGGCGACTTTTTGTTCACTTTGGATGATTTTGAGACGCTCTGACACCATATGAAAAAGATATGAGAGAAAAAAGACCTGCTCATATCTCTTATTCTGCATAGCCTCTTGCAGCTGCTGCTGTAGTTTCCCGCTTCTCTGTAAAAAGAATTCCGGTGTACAAATCAAAATTTCATCAAGAGAGGCAAGCTTTTTTCCAGAAAACAGAGCATCATATATTCGCTTTTGAGCCTCTATGCTCCGTGTTGTGGCCCCTGGGCTGGTTCGCATCTCAAGGTCTGATGACCAAGGCCTTTGAAGCAAAAGTTCAAAGGCACTATGGGCATCCGATATAAGGCTGTATTGTGGTGAATTCAGTTTGAGCATCTCCAGATGAAATACATCTAGGGGGAATTGATCTTCTTCGTTCATTGCTCTGGCGAACTTATCAACTTCATATCCAACCTCTTCAGAACCAACCTCTCTGCCATATACTCTTGGAGATCCGAGTTGCTGAAAATGTGCTGTTTTATTTTCCGGCACATCATGAAATCCCTGCAGGTCGGTAACTTTTGAGTGTGATATTTCATAATCAGAGGTCTGACCAGGTTTTGCTCCTCGAGAAATAATCGCCCATGCTGGAGACCACCCAAAACGGTGTTTTGGTGCAATGTCGAGTCTTTTTACATCTTTCAACCCCTCAACTGCCTGTAAAAAGAGTGAGCGTCTGATTTTCTCTGCCATCTCTGCACTGTTTTCCTGTTTATCCTTCTCTATTTCGGTAAACACGTAACTTATCACATCGGTGACACCACATTCTGCAGAAATAGAAGATTCAGGCGACTGCATAGAATAAAATAGGAGGTTCATTCGAGAAAGCTCTGCAAATACCACAGGCACTTGAGGCTCTTGTCGAGGTTTATCTCGAACAAAAAGAGTCTCTCTGAGCGCTTCTTCAGAGAGAGAATCTTCGACATGATAGCACCACATTGCCTGCTCGCATAAGCGAGTTTCCGTCATAGAAGAATCGGGATTGAAGAAATTCCTTTGGTCAAGGCGTTGGTATTTTATGCCATCAATGAATTTTTTGACATACGCACAACGTTTAGAAATATGCGGATTTTCATGCACGCGGAGCAGTGACTGGTTCAGAAAGTCAGCACTAGACAACGGCGACATGCCGGAAAATCCATTTTCGATTTTTAAAAAAGCCTGCTCATAGAACGTAAGGGTTTCCTGAGGAAGTTTTTCAAGAAGAGTGCGTTGTGTATCGAGCACTTCCATCATAAGAGCTTCAAGATGTAAAAAGTTTACTGCGTCTTCTGGAAGCAGCTTCATATCGGCTTGCCTAAACTTCGCTTCCCAAAAACAGTGAGCTATTTTTCCAAGATCTGTTACGACCACTTCCAGTGTATCAAAGCATTTTCTAGCTTCTTCCTGAGAGACATTTTGTAGAGAGCTCGCAAGCCTTCCAGGAAGAGGAAGCGCTCCTAGCGCTCTTCGAACCATAGAGATACTATGGGAATAGTCTTTACCATCCACCATCGCATCAATATTTGCTCTTAATGCCCCAAGCTGCTGCTGGAGAAGAGGAAGGGCGGCTGCACCCTCTGTGTATACTTTCTCAAAGGTTTGTGCCATCTGTGCAATTTCTTGCACTTCGCTTGGCTTTAAAGATTGTACCGTTGCATTCTTGCTAGATGTCTGTGATAGACGAATCTCATCAGAAGATATAGCAAGCTCAATTTTTGTCGCTTGTGGATGATCAAGCGCTGTGTGATGCAGCTGGGATGTATGCACGCTTACTTTTTGAATCTCTTTGCGAACACGCATTAGTTCGTTTGACAGATCGGAAAAAATTGTTTCGATCTCTGCAGGCAAAACACCTTTCTTGGATGCTCTTTTGAGAAAGGAGTGAAACTGCGCTTCTGTTGCTGCAAGCCATGCTGTTTTTTCTTTGCGTGTCATCTGGGGCAGACATTCAGAAATTCTATGCACCTGCCTATGCAAAAGCTGCAAGGCAAATACTGTCTTATCGGCAAGGGGAAGCTCAGGATGAGAATGCAAAAGCATCTCATGTATGATTTTGAGTGGGTCATGATTAATTGCTTTACGAGAGACCTTTTCTTTTGAAACTACCCCTCCGTTTTGTTCATACAGCGCTCTTTTATACTGTTCATATGAAATGGTCTCTGATTTTTGCGTCGTGGGAGTAGCCTCCAAAATCCGCTGCAGCAAACCAGTGCCTTGCATGTCTGGCCGAACAGGTTTTTCTGTGGCTGCAAGAGAGAGTAGACCATTGAGAACTACTCTGACAGCTTCTTCGCTTGAAAAGACCACACGCTGCGCTGCCTGGGCGGTCTCTCCGTATGCTATGTCTGTAAATACAAACTGCGCTCCCTCTTTACGAAGAAGCCCCATCGTGGGAATAAATGAGCCATCATTTTGCCATGAACCGCAAGGAATATAGACCGCTCTGTTTTGACAGGCCTCTACGATATGCGTCAAAACTTCCTGTCTCTTGTCGGGAACTTCTCTCCATTGTTTGGACCACTTCAGACTCTCCTGTAGACTCTTGGAAAAAGCTTGTTCCTCATCTGAGCCGTCACTGCAGAGCGAAGCAAGATCTTCCATAGCTAGCTCAAGGCTAAAACGACCACAGCCATCCTGCAAGTAGCTAATTTTGGAAAGATCATAGATAGTTCGTGGATTAAAGAAGCGGATACAAGCTGCGACGATCGTGGTCCCAAGATCTAAAAAAAACAGCTCAACTTCTGTAGACCCGAACGTCCTTGTAGAGAAATTATCAAGTAATTTGGCTTTGATTTCTGAAATGGTAGCAAGACGTGTATCAAGAGAGGCTTTTGACAGTCGAAACACCTTGTCAACTTTGATGTTGCTTGCAAGCGAGCCTACCTCTTGCAAATCCTGGGCTGTAATGACAATATTTCTTGGAATTTCCCCACTGGCATCAGCTACAAGTTTTTTCTTGATAGCCTCTGCAAATAGTTGTTTTTTTGCATCCGTCTCAAGCTTCACTTCTACAAAGTGCTGTCTATTTTCTACGGTAAACTCGCACCCAAAAAGCCCGGAACGAATGTCCATCTATCCTCACGTCTATTTTCGCTTTGCATAAAGCAAAAAAATGTTTTTTTCAACAGACTTGAGGAGATGAATACAGCAGTTAGGACGACAATGCCTGTATCACTTCATCGACAGTTTCACATAGCTGCAGGGCAGCTCCAGATCCTTCGCGTGTGACGCTAACAGTCTAGCTCTTGTTCTTTTTGCTGACATTTTTGTTGCAGGAGCAGAACCTCAGCATATGAACGTCCCTGCTGAAAACTAGAAAGAACTTCCTGTGCCTTTTTGCTGCTGAAAGCAATCCCTGTTGCAAGCCTTGGCTCCTGTTGCATAGCTAGGCCGCATAAAGCCGACTCTAGTTCCGCTCCTGTTTTGCCTTCAAGTTGATGGAGCGTCTCTATCGTTGGGATGATCAACTCCTTCCTGCCTATTTCATTATTATCTGTATATGATATCACGACCTGCAATACTCCATCTGAGTCTGGCTTTTGATGAAGAATGTAGTACGTTTGCGGCAGGCGGGCGAAGAGAGGTGCATATTGTGCAAAGTCTGCCTGCAGCGAACTTGAAGCAGCCCCGGGACATCCGAAAAATCTCTTCAAAAACTCTTCTCTTTTCCGCTTGAAGGTAGTCTCTGCCGCTGAGAAAAAAGTAAGGGATCCAAAAAGGATTTCAATAGACGACGTGCAGCTATCGCCGAAGACAGCCCCTTCTGGCATGATTTTGACGTAATTTTTGTGTAGCCGTCCTGTGTTCATCAGACGGGTAACAATGATTCTATTTAGTTGTAGATCTTGTGTAATTAAAGCTTTGTTCACGCATTGCGGACCTGATATTGTCCAATAGGCTTGCAGTTCACTGTCTGCCTGGTAGGAAAATTCCCTCCATGCATTTAACTTTTTTAGCTGCATGGAAAGCTCGTTCACAACTGCTTGGATTTTTCGCATCTCTTCTTGCTTTTTTTCGAAGGCCGCTTCCCACTGTTTTACAGACGTTTTTGTCTTCAGATAGTCTATCAGCAGCGCTACAGTTTTATAAGTATATACACAAGAATCTATAGTACACTCTATTGCCCCATAAGTAGTCACTTGAATCCAGCCACTAGTCTCTTTCCATGTCCCATCAGTGCTGAGCACATGAGTCTTCATAGAAAAACCGCTCTTGCCAGGAGTCATTGTAAAATATTCTTGATTGAACGTGAGATTCAGGTTAGCTTTGAGTGCTTCAAGCCTTTTGCGATCATGCCCAAGGTTATCCCAAAATGGCTCAAGAGCCTGCGAGAGTTCTGCTGTTTCTTTATATCTTGAGACAAGGAGCGTCTCCTTCAGATATGCAAATAACTCTCCGAACACCTCCAGCGTATAGTTTGTGCCTAGCATCATCCATTTGCCATCAGCAAATCGCAGCTGCATTGTGTCAACACTATCCCCTCGTTTTAGAGAAACATACTGGCAAGGATCCCCTGTCGGCTGCCAAATCAAAAAACTATCTATAGGGAGCGTCAAAAGAGCACTATGCACACTATCAATATCATGAAAATCGGACTGCTGCTTGATGTCGGCGTCACAGAGAAAATCCCCTAACCAAAAGAGGGGCTCTATACCGTCTTTCTCTTTCTGGGCTACGTGCTTCAAACCGTCGGGTTGGGCTACACCA
>CAYOTQ010000024.1:0-11101 GCA_964406915.1 uncultured bacterium | reverse complement strand
TCGCAACACGAAGCCGCTGTTTGTCTTCACTCGATGGCGCCTTTTCAATACCCTCTTCAAGAGTCCGTCTGATGCGATATACAAGTTCTCTTGCCACAGCTTTTGTGAAGGTAAGCACCGCAATTTCAGAGACTGTAGGGTATCTTCCATCTGGTAGCGGCTCAAGTAGTCGTCTGACGAACAGATGCTCAATTGTAAAGGTTTTGCCGGTGCCTGCCGATGCCTCTATAAATCGATGGGCATTGAGGCAAAGCGTATCTGAAAAGACGTCAAAGCTTGTCATGCATCCTCAAATAATTCCATGGCCTGGGCTTTCCAGAGCGTCCATTGCTGCAAGATATAGTCTTCAGGCATCCTTGAAAGAAAAAATTGCAGATAGTTGTCTATATCTATGGCAATGTCTTTTGGAGCTGTCTCATGCTTTCGAAGGGCGACAACCCATTCAGGATACAGACAGCACGGTTTGGAGCTGCAGTCGCGAGCATATGCTACATAACGCTCTAAAGATTTTTCCACATTCCGAAACTGCAGAGGCTTGACTTTTGCATCTTCGACAAAGAGACATTGTGGGCGCACAGGAAGTGCAAAGAGGTCGATTGCCGCGCAAAGAAGCAGCAATTTCGGCCATTGTTTGAGTAGCTGCTCTTCTGATTGTTTGGCAAAAACCAAGTATCCAGCCTCATACACATTTTCAACAGTCCCGCTAATGCCTTGAATGGCAGGAACTCTCCAATGTCTCTCAGTCACTTCTTCAGGCTTGCTACATTGAAGGAGAAATTCAATCTTCATCGGTTTTTCACATGAGACTCCTATGGATTTGGCACAGGATTCAAGCTGTTCTACTGAAGATTTCAAAAGATCTACACTTGCCTGTTTAAAGGCTACAGGAAGGCTTGCTGTTTCCCTTTCAAACAAAGCCTCTTTCTCTTTCATGGGCAAGCCAAAGGCTTTTCTTCGCAGTTGATACAAGGTAGAAGTTTCAATCACTGAAAACATATCGTGAGATCGTACTGGAAGGGAGGGCTCTAAATGAAGAGAAAAATTGTGTTGAAAATAGAGCTGCAAAGGAGATCTTGCGACCTTATCCAAATTCCTTAAAGATAGCTCAGTTGCAATAGGGGGTTTTCTCTCCTCTCCACATAAGGAGATAAAAGGCATATGAGAGAATCTCTTTTCGTGGAGTGGAACATCTAGGCTGTGATGCTGTACACACACTTCTTCAGGCTTTCTTCCATCAACCCTGCAGATATCAAAGAGCGCTTGAAGGCAATCGAAAACACAGATACTTGGTTCAAGGATGACTTTTTCTTCATAAGAAAAGCTTTGATAGCTGATGTAAAAAGCTTTTCTCGCTGCAAGAACCGCTTCGATAAAAAAATAGCGGTCTTCTACAGCTACAGGAAGCCCATACTTTGGCACATGAGTCTCTTCTGACCTTGGGAAACTGCTGCTATTCATGCCAATGAGGCAGACCATATCGGCAGGGCAGCTATGGCACATGCCAAGAGAAGTAAAGATAATACAAGAGCTCCATGGAGCAGAAAATCGCCCACCTAGTTCCTGCATACATGCTATCAATATTTCTTTTACCAGATCAAACGAAATAGGCCCCAAAGAAGGCTGCTGTTTAGCTTTGACAAAAAGCATCTCTATTTCATCAGATACGCCACAGAAATAAGCTGTATATAGTGCCTCCAGCGCTTCCACCCACTCCTTAAAGGCTCTCGTGGGAACAGAAAAGAGAGCCTCCAGCGCCTGTTTTATTGAAGAGACAACAGCAATCACTTTTCCTATGCCTTCTGCCTGCCCGCTGTCGATCTCCACACCTTCATCAGCAAAGATCCAATTTTCTGATATAGCTCGTGAAAAAGCAGCAAAAGTACCGCTTTCTTGCACAGCATCCAAGCAGTTAATACCCTCTGCAGCAAGAAGTTCCTGCCGCTGCTTTCCATCATATCCCCACTGAAATTTAAAAAGCCCCATATAGGCAGCAGCTGAAGCAAGATCTTCTGAAGAAAGGTTCCACTTATTCTGCAGCTGCCTGCAGGCCAGCAGCTCAAGCACAGCATCAGCACTCCAGCGCTTGGAGGGAAGCTCCAAAAGATTCATAAACGCAGTAAAGAGAGCAGGATACTGCCCCTTTGTGTCACTGAAGATCTGATACGAACAATCGCTTGTTGCAAATACGCGATCAATATAGGGCCGATACTGTTCAATATCTGGCGCCATAACAAGACACTGTCCATTCGTCAGCGGCTTTTGCAGAGAGGCAAAAAATGTAGTAATATGACTCTGCAAAAGTTGCACCTCACGAAGAAGCGTTGGGGCAGTATGGACCTGAAAACTTTTATCCGAGGATGTACAGGAAATTGACTGATCGCTCTTTGCCTGTTGTAGCAGCAGGCTAGCTTGCAGAGCGCTGAGAATATTTAAGGGCGCTGTACTTACAGTCTCAGAAAAAGCATACTCTCGCACATATGGCTCAAAGAGTGGCTCTGATAAAAGCCATTGCCAGCCTACGTAGGCATCGACAGAGCTACTCACACTCTCTTCAAGAAGCTCTGAAAATTTACGTCCTGCTTTGCCGCAATTCGCAAGTAAGTAGTTGCGATCAAACGAACTTTCTTGAAAAGCCATCTGTGAAACTACATGCAATTTTCCCTGCACACTCCTCTTCATCTCTCTATCAGAGAATACATCTCCCCAGTACATCATGCAGGGAGAAAGAATAAAATAGCAGGCGCCTGCACGTACAAAAAACTGATGCAAACGTTCACTTAAAAAAGAAAAGCCAAAGAGGGCTGTATGCCAGTGTGGACCTACTTCATCCAAGATGGGAAATTCTACCAGCTTCTGATCCAAAATTGAGCCAAGTATCTTCTCGCTTTTTTCATCCATTTTTTGCATACAGTCTGCATGCCATCCTTGCCGCAGAAGCTGATGTGCAAGAAAGTGACATCTACTAGAGTCTATTTCTTCTAGTGCAACTTGAGATACTACAGAAAGGCAATCAGCAAATGTTGAGTAGTGCTTGCCAGTCATTCTTTCGATCGCTTGCTCAGGCAAGAGAATCTCAAGTCCTAGGCACACACCTTCCGAGGCAAGCTGGATTTGCAGGTAAGATTTACAAAACAGGTCCGGCACAATAATCAATCGAGGGGTAAAGAGAGAGCTCTGTTGGTCCAAAAAACGACTCTTTAAATGGTCATACAGCGTTTCTATTCGATTGCTGAGTACGCAAGTAATCTTGTCTTTCATGTCGCTTTCTTATAACATCAAAATAATATAAAACGAGCTCTCTTGCATGGTTTCAAACGAGCCTTCTGTTGATATGAAAAACTCTCTGAGTTCACGCTTCTTTCTTACTCCTTTTGGAGCCCTCAACTGCACGCAGTTTTTGGGAGCGATGAATGATAACATTTTTAAGCTATTGACTGTCTTCTGTTTTATTTTTCTTGAAGGACCCGCTGCCAGTAACTCGATTTTAGCCTCGGTTGGTGCGATCTACGTGCTTCCTTTTTTGCTGCTTTCGTCTATGGCTGGCACAATGGCAGATCGCTTTAGCAAAAAAACGATCATTCTAGGAGCAAAAATTGCCGAGAGTTGTGTGATGGCTCTTGGCCTGCTTGCTTTTGGCATTGGCAGCAAAGTGCTTGCTTTTGCAGCGCTCTTCCTGCTCGCTTGCCACAGCGCTATTTTTGCTCCATGCAAGTATGGAATCGTGCCTGAAATTGTGCCTACAGAAAAAATCTCAAAAGCAAATGGCCTCTTGACCTCATGTACCTATATTGCGATCATTATAGGCACCTTTCTTGCGTCATTTTTGACAGAAATCTCAAATCACAACTTTATCATCGCCTCTATGGCTACCCTTGGATTTTCTTTTATTGGCTTATATACTGCCTGGAAAATCCCTAGAACAGCTCCTTCCGGCTCTCAAAAGAAAATCTCTTTGTTTTTTCTTACAGAACTCTATCGCAACATGATACTCATATACAAACAACCCTCCCTTCTTTCAGCAGTGCTTGGCTCTGCTTTTTTTCTCTTTGTTGGCTCCTATACACAGCTCAATATGATTCCTTTTGCCTTCCACACTCTCCATCTGACAGATGTGCAGGGAGGCTATCTCTTCTTGCTCACAGCACTTGGAATAGGCTGTGGCTCTCTTTTAGCTGGAAAGCTTTCTGGACCTCGTATAGAGCTTGGATTTGTCCCCATTGGAGGTTTTGGCATTGCGATCTGCTTTGTACTGTTAAGCCTATTTTCACACAGCCTTGTGCCAGCAATTACCTACGTATTTTTGATCGGAGTCTTTGGAGGCCTCTACCTAGTTCCTCTGGATTCCTATATCCAGTTTGCAAGCCCTAATCTTTTTCGCGGGCAGGTAATCGCAACAGGCAATTTTTTAGGCTTCTTTGGCGTTCTCTGCTCCGCTGGCATGCTCTATTTCTTAAGCGAGATTGTAGAGATGGATCCGGCCACAGGCTTTTTGACGATGGGCATATTGACCTTCTGTATCGTCTCAGGCATCACCATTGCAATTTCAGGACATGTGATAAGATTTTTCTGCGAGCTTGCAACAAGACTATTCTTCAGAATACCCCTAAGAGGCAGAAGACTTATTCCAACACAGTCTCCTTCATGTATCATAAGCGCACTTTCCTATTGGCCCTGGGCCATTATATTGGTTGGCTCGCAATCCAGGCGTATGCAGCTTTTTGCGATCGAAGAGAGTGCTCGTCCGTATAAGGTGATGCTGTGGCGCCTCATGGGCATGCGGTTGATTGCTCCTGATGAGATGTATGTATATGACACACACATTGCACAGGCCGTAGAGAGAGGAACTAGTATCGCCATCTTTTGCCCACAAGAATATGTACAGGAATTCTATGAGTACTGGAAACAAGAAGAGGAAAGCCTTGTGTTCTTTTGTCTGCAAAAACAAGAGGCAGACAGATTGCCACAGGTGGCGCCCTTTCAGCCAAGTGATGAGTTGAAATCCTCATAACTTCACAAGTATAGGCAACGATACTAACAAGACGCTTGTGAGGCCTGATCCTTGTTAATTTTTGGAATGCACAGAGATGGCGGAGAATACCCTTCAAAGCCATGTATCGTTCGTCGCGCTATATGTTTTAGCCTTATCTTATGAGCCCTTTTTTGGAGGCGCGATACATCGCTAGCAATTCTGATTCGAAAGCTTCTGCGAGCTCGAAAGGCTTGTGTGGAATTTGTAATTTGCAAGTATCAGATTTGCAAGTATCGCACTTGTAAGCATCACACTTGTAATCATCACACTTGTAATCATCACACTTGAACTCTCGTAGGTCACCTCATCCCGATACGACCATCTCTAAATTCGACGACAGTCTCTTAATGCCAATATTGTTAGCAAAAAATAATAACCTGAGTTCTGGGTTTTTCTCTCTATATTCCATCGAGCAAAAAACCCAGAATTCAGGTTAATAGGCAAAGCTATTGGTAAGGGGTAATAAAGACTCTGAAGAGGTGAAAAGAAAAGTGAAAAGATAGAGTGAAAATTAGACGAAGGGCGTAAAAAAAGAAAGGGGGCTCTTTTCAGAGCCCCCTTCCGAGAACATTTTCCCTATCTGTTGTTACAACAGATTAGAACGCGTAGATAGCAGCTACTTGGAACTGATATGAACGATGCTTTCCACCGATACGGTGTGAGCACTCATGTACTCTGTCAAAGTTGACATTCAATGTCAAGTTGTCTGTCAGAGCATAGAAGCCATCGATCACATAACCTTTGTAGTTAGCAAAACCACCCCATCGCTTTTGGTAGAAAGAGATGTTCTGTGGGTTGTCGCGGCAGATACCAGAGCAGTCGCTTTCTGGAATTGCTTGTGCTTGTACCCACTGGTAGTTAGCATCAATTGCCCAGTCACCTTGTCTACGTACTTCACCGATAGAAGCTCCAGCATACCATGCATTGTCTTCTTTCTTGTGGTGAGTGTAGTGTGTTTTCTTTGCATCATGGTTATGCAAGTAAGCACCATACAGCTTGGTCTTGTAATGGATCCAATCTGGGCTTAGCTTGTATGCAAATGTGAATTGAGAGTTGATAAATTTGCTACCAAGAGCATTCTTCTTGTTGTAGCGGTTGTGACCATCACGTTCCCAGTCGATGAGAGAGTATTTGAAATCAAATCCACTGTCACCGATGTTGAGGAATCCGAGTTCACCAACCCATGCAAATTGGTTGACTGTGTAGTCAACAACAAAAGCAGAGCCTTTGAATGTAAAGTCGGTGATTCCTTCAAAGCTGTTCGCATACTTCAGGTAGATACCATCAAAGAAGTTGTAGAACTGGATTTTGGAATCAAAGAAATCATATCCACGTCGGCGTCCGAGTTCAACATCAAGACGTGATGTGCCATGATCCATTACATTATAACCCATGTAGGCTCTTCGGAGAACCAGGTTATCAAGAGCACCACTTCCCCAGAGGAAGTTCTTGTTTGTGTTAACATCTTCTCTGCGCTCTTGTTGTTTAATACCAGCGCCATTGCTCATCTGGAGCTGAATAGCAGCCCATGTGCGCTCTGCTCTGTAGTCAAACATCACGTTTGCTTCAACAGTAAATTCGCTTGTTGCGAATGGAGCGTGTGGTTTTGGAGGTACTTTCAAATTTGCAGACTTGCTTCCGCGTCGACGATGTCCGCCGCTCCAGTCTTTCAGGTAGGACCATTCAGTATGAATGTCACCGCTGATCATCAGGGCGCCGCCTTTTTCCTGAACGGTAATGGCTCGCTTTGATTTCACAAAGTCTGTAATTGATTGGTCATCTCTTTCTCGAGCTTCCTTCACCGTCGAGAAATCGTCAGCCATTACTGTGGCTGCAAAACCACATGTTGCCATTGCAATTGGCAACAAGTATTTCAACAGTTTCATCGCAGCGCCAGTGCGAGGCTATAGTTGTGTCCAAGAGATATACGGTTATTGAGATTTTTTGTAAACACCATTTACACTCTAATTTCCTCAAATAAATCATCCTGAACGACTTCTGAACGATTTGCATATATCGCACTACTGGCGGTTTTGCGAAAAATTTATTTTTACCAAAAGTACTAAAGGATTTTCGTATCATATCTTCTTTTGTATTGCAAGCATATTTTTCACATACTCATGTGGCTTGTTGTAAATTCCCCACTGTGGCTCTTTCCTCGAGCCATTTACCCACATTTTCCAATAGCTAATTGGCCGCCCCTGAACTCCATAAAAGTCGACACTCCAAAGCTCCAATTCGCCTGTTGCTGGACTTACAACAAAAGCAAAATAATCCTTTATCCAATTGGAATCGGCAAAAATTATCGGTTGAGGCAAGAGCAATTTGCGCCTACGCAGTTGCTCCAGACACAATTTATGTAAATTTCTTGATTGCTTGGTAGTTTGCAAGGCAAGACAAATCAAAGCCTTCAGAAGCTCCAGAACTCTATTTGCAGCCATCACACCCCTGGAGGAAAAGCGCCTCAAGCCCTCTTGTACGACCTCTTCAATTTTACTATGCAAATCGACAGGCAGTACCTCTTTTAGAACTTCGCGAGCGAGATCTCGCAACGTCTCTTTTTGCTGGTAGGGAATGCTAGAATAGAGGATTGCATCCAGGTCATCGCTCGACAAAACCGGCCTTCCAGCGGCTTTAAGACCACGGTCAACTTGTACAGTATTGAGGACGTACGAACGAAAATCAACTGTTGACAGCCTATAAGGAAGCCTTTCAAAAACCTGTCGAAATCTGGGTCTAAAGTCTTGAGGAATGAAGGAAAGCAGCTCATGCAGTATGTCTTGCCCCATCTCTTCGTCTATGAAGATTTTTTCAATCTCTGCAAGCGCCGGCTCAACAAACTGATGTTTGATCCACGAATACGTGTACATGTCATTCTTCCAGCCATTTTGAAAATAGCCTGGTTTTAACAAAAAGGCATGAGTAGGAGAGTGGATAAGTATCGATTTTTGAGGCTCCTTAAGATACATCTCCAGCACTTTTTGCGGCAGTTGTTTGACAGTATCTATCATAAAGGCAAGCAGCTCTGTCTCATTTTCTACCCATCTGGACACCTCTGTTGGTTTTTCTTCGCGACGAAAATAGGCAGAAACCAATGTAGCCATTGAGCCGCCTGAGGTATACACCCATGGCTTTTTTTCGATTTTTTCCAAATTTTCCAAAGGGTTGGCAATAGGGCGAACTCCATGCGCTTTTGCCATGCGATAAAAAGCTGCCTCCATGAACTCTTCACTTCTGATGTGCCCCACAAGCCTGGTAATAAGAAAGCTGAGCTCGTTATCAATACCTCGGACAGCAGGATGAGTCCTAAGATCTGATTCTGTAATAGTAAAAAATGAGGCCAAAGCCTCAATAAATTCAGCTAGCGAATGAATGGGTGTCCATTGTGAAGGATTGGTTCTTCCATGTTTGTATATGAGGCGAAATCCTGCCGGGCTATCATCAAAAGGCCCGCTTGCTACATCATGAAGATCGGCGTCATACACTTCTTGGAAGTAATCACAAAACATCTGATCATACTGGCGCATGAGAAATTCGTAGAGGCCAGATATTTTTGTCGCTTTCTCGTGCGCAGACAGGCGCACCTGATCAATATGATACAGCTCTGTCTGGCGCGATTGATACTCCATTTTAACCCAGGAAATCTCTTTTTCCGTACTTGCCTGCTGGGCACGACCCTCAAGATAACGCATCTGGGCAAGCACTTGATCATACTCTACTTGCAGCTCTTTAAGAGCGAGATTCGCCTGCTCGACTTTTTGCGATACATACCCATATAAACAAGCGCCGATACCTCCCGGATCCTCATAATTAAATCCCAAGCTTGTATAGAGATTCCATCTACAAAAATCGAGATTGATTTCCGAAAAGGAAGCAAGGGTAAATTCCCATGATTTGAGCAAAGGGTTATCAGCAAGCAATTTAAATGCCCTCTTTGCATCCTGAAAATCTTTTAAAAACAATACAACAGGGTTTTCCTTGCTACCCTTAAATACAGGAGCGTGCAGCAGCATGCCTGTATGCATCATTGTCTTAGGCCTGGCCAAATAGTCATCTACCTGCTGCTGCACTAGCCCGTGTCGAGACAAAAGCAGCACCCGAAGAAGCTCTTCTGCACATGTAACAAAGAGAGGCTCTCTTTTTTCAAGTAATTGAAGACTCTCTTGTAGAGCCTTTCGAAGCGCATGGCCCTTTTGGGAAAGGGAAAGGTTTGGTTGAAAAAATTGTATAGCCGACAAAGCATCGATGAGTCCCGGAGACATCCAAATAGTCTGTTCATTATGACTCAGATCCTTTTGCAAAAAAAAGGGCTTTTGCAGATCTCCATTTCCCCATGTCTGGCTCATGGGCACACTATGCTCTCGTCCGGCATAGGTTCTTTTCATGGAGCCTGTATGCATCAGCTCATCTAGATCTTTTAAAAAAGCGTCAGGCTGTTCTTGCTGTACAAGAATAGCTGGTGCTGTTGCAAAGCAAGAGCCGAGGCTCTGCCTGAGATAGGTTAGCCAAGCAGAAAGAGCTGCTCTTCGAACATGGGCGTCTGTAAGAGCGGTTGTTGGCGATAGAAGAAGGGTGTCGCGAATAATCTGCTCGGCAAGACGATTCGAAAAAGGCCTGGATAGGTGCTTTAAAAGACGAAGTAGCTCTTTGCTTGATTTTTCTTTATTTGATTGTTCCTTATTTGATTGCTCCTTATTTGACTCAAGAAGCAGCAAGACATTGAGGATATGCTCATCACGTATGGCATCAAAAGAGCGATTGGGAGCAAGTGAGAACAGAGAGGCTCTCATATGTTTGATAAAGAGAGGCAAAAGATCGTCTCGAAACTCTCCTTCATCGCTGATAAGTTTTTGTGCAATACGCCTTGCCTTGATGACATTACGAACAGAGCAGCTTTCCTGAATCATCGTTCGATCAAGCCTTCGAGAAAGGTCATCAAATTCTTCGCTACATATCCCAGCAATCTCCTCTTCTTCTGTTGTTGGTGTTTTGAAAGTAGAGTGAATTAAAAAGCTGCAGAGGCGAGGATAGAAGAATGCGTGATCAGCAGAAACTTCTATTTCATCCAATATATCTTCGTAAGGAGAGGAATTCATACGTGCGCCATCGACCCATTTGGTGAGCTTTCTCGTTGTAATACTAAAAAATGTGAAAAAAATCCATGAAAGGATATTTCCTATTTTGCCATACTCTCTACTTATCTAAAATGGCTTACCTAAAAACGGATTTCATATGCAGATACATCACGCATCATCAAATAAAGAATCTCAGCGGCTTGATGTTCCTCAAGGAACACGCGCATGGGATCTTGCCGACACCCTTCGCTTGCACGCCCCAAATCAAGCGCTTACCGTGCGTGTCAATGGCACATTGTGTGATCTGTCTACCCCTTTGAAAGAGGGTGATACCATCCAATTCTTTTCTTTTGATGAACCGGAAGGCAAAGAGGTCTTTTGGCACACTTCAGCTCACGTGCTTGCCCAAGCAATTTTGAGACTCTTTCCTAACGCAAAGCCAACAATCGGTCCCCCTATTGAAAATGGCTTTTACTATGACTTTGCTGATCTCACGATCTCAGATGCCGATTTTGAGCGTATAGAAAAAGAGATGGAAGCGATTGTAGGTGAAAATTTTGAGAGCAAACGCTCCACATTCAGCTCAAAAACAGACGCTCTTTCTCACTTTCAAAGCAACAGCTTCAAGCAAGAGCTGATCAAAGCAGTCCCTGATGGGGAAGCGCTTTCAGCCTATAGCCAGGGAGAGTTTTTTGATCTTTGCCGTGGCCCACACCTTCACAAGCTTGGAAAAATAAAGGCCTTGAAGCTTTTGAAAACAGCAGGAGCCTACTGGAGGGGCGATAGTAAAAACCAGATGCTCACTAGAATTTATGGCATCTCTTTTCCGGATAAAAAACTGCTAAAAGAGTTCTTACACAGGCTTGAAGAGGCAAAAAAACGGGACCACAAGATCATTGGACCAAAACTAGACCTCTTTTCTCTGAGAGAAGAGTCTCCAGGGATGCCCTTCATCCATGAAAAGGGGATGATTATCTGGAACAGGCTGCTAGATTAT
>CAYOTQ010000023.1:0-11253 GCA_964406915.1 uncultured bacterium | reverse complement strand
ACCAACTCCTCTGTAATGGATTCGACATAGCTTTCATCGCTGTAGGTCTTTTCCGAAGCCACATATTGCGGCTCAGCCGGTATTAAAGAGGGGAAGTTGAGTTGATAGAAACCTTTTTGTAGAATTTCATTGCAGAGTGCTGAGGAGGCTTTTTCTGTAAAATGTCTGTGGTAGCAGACGCCATTGTTGTCAAATGCGTAGCCAAAGATTCCTTGACGAACAGTTCCATCGGGCGTGGTAAGTTCTCCAGGTAAGGCGATCTGATTGTCCTTGCGAAACCCTTCTTTTTTCACATATTCATCTACAGCTAATGCAAAGGCGTGTTCAGCACGTATACGTATTTGTGTGTCCGGCTGGCAGTTCGCATACTGGGGGTCATTAACAAATGGATCTATCTGCTTGTCGTCGCTCCACCAACGCAGGACTCTTTTGTGATACGTATAAGGGGTGGATGAGGCGGTGGCGGTAGAGGATGAGGTAGTGGAGGATGAGCTACTTGAGATCTGCAAGTTGGTCATCGACTGGACAATTGCCTGCGGACCTTGTTGTGCTTCTAGAGCAATAGATTGTGCCATTTGCTCAGGCGAATCAAATGTTGGAAGACAAGGTTGTTTCAACTCTTCAAACTGTTGTAAAAGAATTTTTTTGTCAAAAAAAGCGATCTTCCGAGCTGAAATGGATTTGACGATTTCATCGCTAACTTCAACGACGGATGTCGATATTTTGAGATATTCGTTGATGAGTGCGTTAATCCTTTGAGATAAAAACTCATAATAGCTGAGTTCTGTGGGAAGATACTTCTCTACATTTTTCTTATGAAATTCTGCTGAGTGTTCAACCATATGAGTCAAGAAGTCGATTATTTGTGCAGTAGCGCTAATAATATGGAGATAATCTACATGGTGATTAATAGGGCATATTTTGAAGGCTTCGCCCAGTCGTTGGTCTAGCACTGTACGCTTGTCAGCTTGCTGAGAAGCCATCTTAAAGTGGTAGTTTAGCTCAAAAGTGGCATAAAAATATTTTTTCATCTGCGGGCTGCATGTGGAATTTGCGATTGTGTGCAGCAGTCTTTTATATGCGGGAGTTGACATGTTTAGATGGTCTAGAGAGGAGAGTTTTTTATGGACATAGAGAAATAGTCGAATATCCTCGAGACGCGTTACATTGGTTGTGTTTATTTTGTGTACATACTCATTACTCTGGTTGTCTTGCACATAAGAGAGTGTGCCTATCTTTTGTTCGATCTGTGATATGAAAGAGGTGCTACATCCCAGGCGGGATTTGATTTCTCTGCGCATGGTTAATAAGGACTCTGGTATTATGCAGGTAGTTATTTTTAGATAACTGATCAAATACCTCTCGTTAATTAATTTATCTGGTTTTTTCGCTCTTTCTTTCATTTGAGAAAAAGTAATCGCTTTATCTGTTTGCAGAGCTGCTAGAGAATCTCGCTTATCAACATGAGGAATAATGCACAGCATGAAATAGTCAGTTTCTGCCAAATGGTGAAAAGAAGAATCTGCTAAAATTCCATTGCTTGCGACGATTGCGAGCCTCTTCTCTTTGTCTCTTTCAATAAAAGGAGGCTTTATTTGAAGGAAGATCTCCTGGTAGATCTGTGTGATCACTCCGATAATTTCTTGATTGCTGACGATAGTATGATTGCCAGGGTTTTGTGTTGGCATAATTTTGCCTTGAAACCAAATGAAAACATACGGAGTATTTTGCTTACGCCCGATTTCTTTGATTTGCATAGCGCTAAGGCAATTATCTAGGCGATCTTGCAGCGGAAGAGAGTTGTATGCAGTAACTGTCATTTTATTACTTATGTTTTTTTGTTATCAAATAATTTAACTTGATGTATTAAATCACAAAAAAACATTTAGGTCTAGGTTCTGTTTACTTTAGTAATTTGCTTTTAATTGCTTGTTCAGTTACCTGTCCTTTTGCAGACAGTTTCTTATTTTGAGGAAGAGATCCAAAAAAGTGACAAAACGCTTCAACAGTCGAGGGGCTTGAAAAAACGATTTCATCGATGTTATCTAGGGAAATAGGAAGACTGGGTTCTTTGAAACGAGTGTCATATAAGACAAATGCGATATGTGGGACGGCTGATTTGTTAATAAATTCTTTTAAGAGTGGTCGTGATAATGCTGAATGACCCCAAAAGAAAAAGGGGCTTTGTAAAGGCTGCGCCGAAATCAAAGAGATAAGACCTTCTTGGCACTCGCTTTCTGCCGTGAGAATATCGTGGATTCCCAAGTTTTCAAGCGTGCTCGTTGTTGCTTTTCCAACAGATAAAAACTGCGCCTTGGAAGCCAAAAAAAGGTAGGGCTTTAGACAATAAACTGCTGTTTTACTTGTGACAATCACATGAGTGGCTTTCTGAAGGTGTGAGAGAGCGTCCGAAATCTGGGCGTAAGGCCTGGGCACTACCTCTATCAGTGGACAGTGGATGAGGTGGACATCTGTGCGGGTGTGATATTCTTTTGGACATTCAAGTCCGGTGTATAAGATGGTGTGCAAGATGCTTCTCTTGATTTAACTTTCTCTTGATCTAACTTTCTCTTGATCTAACTTTCTCGTGAATCAATATATGCAAAAATTTTTTTCATCTCTTCATCGTTGTCGCGAACGATGATGGCAAGCTGCCCCTGGTAGCGGGCGACTGGTCCCGGTAGCAGAAGGCGATTGTGATGTGTCAGCCCTAGCCTTATGAGCGCCGCTTCTGCCATGACAAGACCATCTACATTGCCGGAGGCAAGAAGCTCCAGGCGTTTCTCAATCGTGCCGCGAATGTCGACAAAGAGGGCGTCTGGAATCAGGCTGCGAATTGTCTCTTCGCGGCGCAAAGACGAGGTTCCTATGCGAGGCTGCGGGCCTAAAGTTGCCACTGTTTTGCCTGTAGGCATGACTAACACATCAGAAGGATCTTGTCCTTTCGTGAGAGCTGCCATAAAGAGCCCTTCTGGAAGCGGCCAGCTGAGATCTTTTGCTGAGTGGATTGCAATGCGAAAGCGGTTTTCAAGCTGCTGCTGGTGAATTTCCTTACAGAAAAAGTCGCTATTTTCCATGTCCCGTAGCGATCGCTTCTGGTCGATATCTCCTGAAGTCGCCAACCAGTTTGGAGCAAACATAAGAGAGGGGAAAAAGGTGCGTATTTCATCCAGCACTTCCCACACCTGCTTTTGAGAGAGCTGAGAGCGGCGAGCTCCTACTTCAATGCACCAGTTCATCAATTGCCTCATCAATCCACTGGACTGCCCGAAGTTCTAGCTTGCTTGTCAGATGCTCGCTCAGCCCCTTGAGGTTGCGCTGCGGCAAGATACAACGAGAAAATCCCATTTGAATGCCCTCTTTGATGCGATTTTCTATTCTTGCCACAGCGCGCACTTCTCCACCAAGTCCTATTTCTCCAATTACCAAAGTATCCGGGTGCAGCGCCCGATTGGAAAACGAAGAGGCAATAGCGAGGAGAATGCCAAGATCAGCAGCAGGCTCGCTCGCCCGAATGCCGCCAGTGACAGAGACAAAGATATCAGAGCCATGGAGCTGAAATCTGGCCCTTTTTTCGAGGACAGCCAAAAGAAGGGCAAGCCTGTTAGCGTCTATCCCTGTCGAGCGCCTGGAAGGCGTCGTATAGAAGGTGTCGGTGACAAGTGCTTGCACTTCGATCAGTATAGGCCGTGAGCCTTCGACTGTAGGGATAATGACAGAACCTTTTGCACCTCGCATGCGTTCTTCAAGAAACATTTGTGATGGGTTGGCAACTTCTACAAGTCCCAACTGATGCATATGAAAGACAGCGATTTCATCTGTAGGGCCAAATCGGTTTTTAAAAACTCTGAGAAGGCGAAATTGTTGCTGTCGATCACCCTCAAAATAGAGGACTGTATCCACGAGATGCTCAAGAATTTTTGGGCCTGCTATGTCTCCCGATTTTGTCACATGGCCTATGAGTATGGTGGCTATTTGTCCACTTTTTGCAACATGCATCAAAGTAGCTGAGCTTTCACGTATTTGAGATACGGTACCTGGAGCTGAGGCTAGCTCTGGCTTGGAGATGATCTGAATAGAGTCAATAATGACGAGAGCTGGCTTTAATGTTTCAATCTGCTTGACAATACAGGCAAGATCGGTTTCATTGAAGAAATAGAGCGTATCGCTTGCAATACCGAGACGTTTGGCCCGAAGGGAGGTCTGCTCCAAAGACTCTTCACCACATACATAAAGAACGACACATCCTTGAGCGGCAACCGCGTGAGCTACCTGCAAAGAGAGAGTGGACTTGCCGATGCCAGGCTCTCCACCAATCAATGTCAGCGAGCCTGCCACGAGACCGCCGCCTAAACAGCGATCCAGTTCAGCGAGACCTGTCTGGCTGCGCACGCTGTTTTGAGGGGAAATTTCAGAAAGACGTGTAGGTTGGGAGAAGATTTTTGGGGAAAAGGAGGCGTGTTTAGAAGCAGATTCGACTTCTTCATGCAGTGTATTCCATTCACTGCAGCCGGGACATTGACCTGACCAACGTAGCTGTTTATGCCCGCATGATGCGCAGTACCAAACTGTTTTTTGTTTCATGACCGAAGTCCTTATGGTGCTAGCTGTTCTGAAGAGTGTTTTTCAGGAGGGTACTTTTCAGGAGCGTGCTTTTCAAGAGCATGCTTGGCCGCCTCTTGCTCTGCCTCCTTTTTTGTTTTTCCATGTCCACGCCCCATTTCCTTGTCATGAATAAAGACTCCCACTAAAAAGAGCCGGCTGTGATCGGGGCCGCTTTCTTCAAGCACCTCATATCGAGGAACGACATGCATGGTTTTTTGCACATATTCCTGTAAGAGTGCTTTGCAATTCACCTTTGGATTCAAACACATCTGTGCAATCAGAGGCTCGAAATGAGAAAAAAAGATGCGCCTCGTCTCTTCAAGGCCAGCATCCAGGTAGAGAGCCCCAAGTATGGCTTCAAATACGTCGGCAAGAATTGTCAGACGGCCGCGACTGGACTGCAGTTTTTCGCCTTTGCCAACCAGAATAAACTCTTGCAGTTTGAGATGTTCTATATATTGAATGCAAGCGTCGCTAGAGACTACCTGTGCTCGCAGTGCGGAAAGAGCGCCTTCAGATTGATGGGGAAGGTGGCTGAAGAGATATTCGGCAATTAAAAGATTCAAGACAGCGTCGCCTAGAAACTCAAGGCGTTCATTATCCTCAGAGGCAAAATCCTTGTTTTCATTGAGAAACGAACGGTGAACGAAAGCGCGGGATAAGAGCTCTGGATTTTGAAAGTGATAACCAAGCCTCGTCTCAATTGTGCGTAACAATCAATTTCTCCGGTTGAGATTTTTACCAAAAAAAAGTATATTTTTTTGCTATGAAATATGTCATTACAAAAGAACAACGTTTCTTCTTTGAAAAAAATTACTTTATTGAGTTTGATGATTTGCTATCAGAGCAGCAGCTGCAGATGCTTGTCCAGCGGCTTGGAAAGAAAATGCATCTTTCTTCTCAAGAGCTTTTTTTACAGGGAAGAGACATCTGCCGCCAAGAATCTGCAATTATGGAATGCCTCTCGTCCCCACGTCTGGCTCATATTGCCGCTCAGCTGGCTGGTGTTACAAGGCTACGTTTTGGCTTTGATCAGCTTTATAAGTCGGAAATAGCTTCTACTTGCCCATCATTTTCCAAACTGAATGAAGAGAGTTCTATACGAGGACTTGTCTGTGCGCTCATGATTTGTCTTTCTGGAGAGCAAACGACAGCACAAAGACACTCTTATGAAACTGGAAAAAACAGTGGAATCGACCCATTTCCATCAAAAAAAGGCAGCGGGATTTTCTTTTTGCCTTCCACGCTCTGTGATCCTCAAGCCATTCAAGCACATAGCGGTCAGCTCTTTTTATTATTTACATGGGCGCATGATCGATCGCTGTATGTATTTGAGCCGCGAGATCCCCATACTCACGCCTTGAAGAAGCTAGGTCTTGTCTTTGGAGATCGTCTTGTGGAAAAATGGCATCCTACAATCCTTCGAGAAGGCTACGGACCCAGCGCATGATGCGTATTGATCGTGTATCTGCACAAGAGTCAATGGCTATTGATGCGCACTGGATTGACACACTCAATAGCTTGACGACCATCAAGATGCGGGCCTATCAATGGCGACAAAAAAGTTGTACCTATGGCTATTTTATCAAGCCAGAAGATCATATTGATTGCGACAAGGCGCGCGAGTATGGCTTTGATCTTGCTTGCAGGCCAACAGGTGGAGGCATGCTATTTCATTATCACGATTTTTCATATACTGTCGCAGTGCCCAAAACGCATCCACGATTTTCTGACAACGTGCTTGCAAATTATCATTTTGTAAATACGGCTCTTTGGAAAGCAGTCTCTTGTGTGATTCCTGGACTGTCTGTTTGTGAAAGCAGCATGGCGTCGCCTCCATTTGCTCAATTTTGCATGGCAACGGCTACCAAATATGATCTTCTTGTTGATGGCAAAAAAATTGCCGGATCTGCCCAACGAAAAACAAAAGAGGGTTTTGTGCATCAAGGCTCTTTGTTTCTTGCATTGCCAGACTGGCAAGAAGTAGGGTCTATTATGCGCACCCCCTCAGAGGCTCTAAGCCTCATGCAACAATCGAGCATCGCGCTCTTTGAAAATGGCGTATCGGATGAAGAGCTTGCTAGATGTCGACTTCAAATTGCGACAGCCTTTTTTGAAATTTTGTCCGCATAACATCTGCTCTGCATATTCTTTTTTTTCTCCAAAATGAACTTTTTTGTTGACACCTTTTGTAAATCTGACTACGTTGTGGAATTACATAAAAAATATTTTTAATGTAAAGATACATGGAGGTAACAGATGTTAAGGAAGTTCTGTACGCTGACATTTCTCGCTGCTGTCTTGCAATTAGCGGCTGCAGACGTGTCTGCTGATAATCTCTTGAATAGAGATTTATCGACGTTCTCTTTTGATGAGGACCAAGATATGATCAGCAAGGAAAAACGCGGTCGAAGAGGACATCGAGGTCATCGTGGACATCGTGGGCACAAAGGAAAGAAGGGATCTGAAGGGCCAGAAGGTTCGGAAGGACATCGTGGTCCTCGTGGACATCGCGGGCCAGAAGGTTCTACAGGTCATCGTGGTCATCGTGGTCATCGCGGGCCAGAAGGCTCAACCGGTCCAATGGGACCAGAAGGACCAGAAGGTTCAGAAGGACCAGAAGGTTCAACAGGTCCAATAGGACCAGAGGGATCAGAAGGACCAGAAGGTTCAACAGGTCCAACAGGTCCAATCGGTCCAGAAGGCTCAACAGGTCCTATGGGTCCAACAGGTCCAATAGGTCCTCAAGGTGAACAGGGCGATACTGGTAGTACAGGAGACACAGGAGAGCGTGGTCCAAGAGGTTCACGAGGTCCACGTGGCTGCCGAGGAAAGCGTGGTTTTCCAGGAACAGAAGGTGAACAAGGTCCAGAAGGTCCACAAGGTCCACAGGGCGAACAAGGTCCACAGGGCGAGCAAGGTGAACAGGGCGATCGCGGTCCACGTGGCTGCCGAGGAAGACGAGGCCATGATGGAGAGCCTGGTCCTCAAGGGGAACAAGGTCCACAGGGTGAACAAGGTCCTCAAGGAGAGCAAGGTCCACAGGGAGAACAAGGTCCTCAAGGTCCAAAAGGTGATAAGGGAGATCCAGGAGCTGGCTTCGTTGCACCACTTACAAATGACCTGTTTGTAGACAGTTGCACAAAAGTTCCATTCTGTCTGCAAGATGGATCTATCGAAAAGCCATTCTCTACGATTCAAGCAGCGATTAATCGTGCTGTTCACATGCAGAGTCCAGAAGATTGTTCTCAGTGCACTCATAGATGCCGTGTAGTCAATATCTTGATTGCTTCTGGCTGCTATGGATGTGATCCAGAGAATGATGAAGGACAAATCATGATTGAACTCGGCGGTTCAACAAAGCTTGCTCTGATTGGTCTTGGTCCTGTAACACTTGGCTGCACCAATGGTTGCCAGTGCACACCAACTGATTGCGTAGGCTCAGTGGGAATTATTTGGGTTCCATCTGGTCTTGATAAGAAAGGTGTTCGTCCAACATTGACGATTTCTACAATCAATGGATTTGCTGATGCAATTCCTGCATCACAAAGCTATTCAAATAAATTCCGAATCACTGGTGACGTACAAGTATATAATGCCGGCTGCCCAGCAAATGCTGTGGATGATTTCCCACACGTAAGCAACAGCGAGCATTCAAGCTTCTGCAATCCAGAGTCTAGCTCTTCTAGCTCATCGAGCTCAAGCTCAAGCTCTAGCTCAAGTTCAAGTTCTTCAAGTTCATCGAGCTCCAGCTCAAGTTCTTCAAGTTCATCGAGCTCAAGCTCAAGACCTCCACACGAAGGAGTTCATGTCAGCGGCTTGACAGAGCCTGTAGATCCTGATTGCCAAGTAGACTACAACTGCTGTAATGATGACAGCTGCGGTAACGGTGGCTATGAGCCATACTGTATCGATGCAGAGTCATGCCAGCCAGCAGAACTCAACTTAAATGCTGAGGTGTTTGGAAAGGTTCTGTGCGAAGGCGTTGTAATGATGTACTTCTACAGATCACGCATCCATGGCGAAGTATGGGCACCAGATAGCGACCTCGTTGTAGCAGAAAGAACTCGCTTTGATGATGCAATTTTCATTCACTACGTTGGATTTGTGAATGCAAGTGAAATCCTCAACGGTCTTGCCACAACAGCGATCTGCCTGTGGGATGTATCTCCAGAGAATACTTTTGTGCTGCAAGGATTCTTTGCCAGCAGCGTCAATGGTACTCTTGCAGGTCCATCAAACGTAGAAACCTGGTTCTACTTTGATCAACCAACATGCGATTGGTCTGAAATCTCGCTTGCACCATGTGCGTTTACATGGGGTACAGGCGGTTGTTCAGGAGGCTAATTAATTTAGCCTTACCGGCAACATAGCAATTGCCAAAAGGCGCCAAAGACATCTGTCTTTGGCGCCTTTTTGTTTTTGCACCCCTTCTTTTTCTACGGCTTCAAATTCTTCTCTTCAAAATTTCTGTTGTTGCAAATTTTTACTCTCGATATGGTGGCGGCCGTATGCAAACTTTCATGATCAAACTTGATAAAGTAGCGTCTATCAAGCAAGAGCGTGGATTGCAAGCTGCCTGTTTCGCTGCACGTGGCATTTGCTTATTTTTATGAGCAATGCTGTCTGTGTCAAAATAGGCCCGAAGTATTGTCGTCTTTACTACCAGCGTTGTGGATGTAGGGCGCCAGTGCCTTGAAATTTAACAATGGAGATCACTCGTGTTAAGAAATATTTTTACACTTATGTTTTTATCAGCTGCCATTCAGCTGAGTGCGGCGAGCGGAACTGGTCCTAGCACACAAGTTCCCGGCACACAAGCTTCTGGCTCTCAAGTGAAGTTTTTGCAAGCCAATGCAGTAAAGGCGAATGCAGTAAAAGCAAATCCAGCTCCTGCAAATGCAGCCGCTCCTGCAAAAGCTGTCATCAAAGCATCGACTCCAAACGTTGCGATGCCGATACCAGTTGACGTTGATGCCCCGCTTTCAAATGACTATTTTGTAGACTGTGGCACACAAATTGACGTTGAATTGCAAAATGGATCTATCGAAAGACCATTTTCTACCATTCAGGCAGCGATTAACTACGCAACTTGTCTAGAATCACAATGGGAGACTTGCCACTGCCCAGACAGATGCCGCGTGGTTAATATTTTGATTGCTTCTGGCTGCTATGGATGCGATCCAGAGAGCGAAGAGAGCAATATTTTCATAGAAATTGGAAAAGCTACAAAACTATCATTGATTGGTCTTGGTTCTGTGACCATCGGCTGCACTTATGGCTGCGGCTGCCAGCCAACAGACTGTACTGAGCCTGTGGGAATTCTCTGGGTGCCTTCTGGAGGTAATATCCGTGGCGTGCGTCCAACGCTGACTATTGGCTCTATCAATTCAACTGTCGACTCCATTACTCCTTACCAAAGCTATTCAAGCAAGTTTCGAGTAACAGGAGATGTACGTGTATGCAACAAAAATTGCTTGGGCAATGGTCCTTACTGCGCATGGGTAGATGAGTGTCCTTCAATCAGCTTTAGCTGTGATTCATCGACATCTAGCTCCAGTTCAAGTTCGAGCTCTAGCTCAAGTTCCAGTTCGAGCTCCAGCTCAAGCTCAAGTTCGAGTTCCAGCTCAAGTTCTAGCTGGACAGACCCACTGCTTGTCGCCGCAAAGGCAAGCCGCATCGATCATAACAAACAAGATGGTGGATGCAGAGTGGCAGTTCATGGCTCGAAAAAAGCACATCTGCAAGCAGGCGCAGAAGATTGTGAATTTTGCGAATTTATTCCAAACTGCGAGTGCGATGAATTTGCAGCATGTGAAGAGTGCTCTCCTTCAGAGCCATTTTGCTGTCCAGAAGACTGCGAAGTTCCTGCTGAATTAAATCTGAGCGCTGAAGTGTATGGAGATGTGACAGTAAATGGTATTGCAATGCTGTACTTCTACAAGTCACGTATTCATGGTGAAGTAGATGCTCCTCTGGCAGACTTGGTGATTGCTGAAAGAACACGTTTTGACGACCTTCTCAATATCCATTTCTATGGTACTGTGATGGGTTGCGAGATCCAACAAGGGGTGATTGTAAATGGCCAGTGCTTGTGGGATCCTGAATGCCAGAGCGTGACGCTCCAAGGCTTTTTCCAGACTAACTTCAGAGGAAACTTTGAATCTGTGGTTCCAGAATCAGAGAGTGGAGGATGCGCTCAATTTAAAGTAGATCCTGTCACATGCTATTTCTTCCATGATCCTGTCAACAATCCAGATGGCGGATCGGTTAATGGCGGATGTGAAACGCAGATCTTCTGCTACTCATTCCCACCTACGAACTAAAGCTTTGTTGTAGGGTCTGTTTATGGATTTATTTCTGAAGTGCTTTCAGAATTGAGTCTATAGCTGGAGGCGCCTTAAGGCGCCTCCTCTTTTTTCCATATATTCTTCAATTTTTTACTTTCCGTCTTTCCAAAAAAAATCTTTCTTGATAGGGTAAAAATTTATTATACCCACAGCATAACCCCCATCTGCTGCATCACATAGGCAGATCGTGGTCGCTTAGAAGTAGACAAGATATTAATGGAGGAAGCAGATGTTGAGACGATTCTGTACGTTGACATTCCTTACCCTCGCCCTTCAGATAGGCGCTGAAGAGCTTGCC
>CAYOTQ010000022.1:0-11404 GCA_964406915.1 uncultured bacterium | reverse complement strand
AAATAATAACAGACATGGAGTAGCGCAGATAGCTTTCTCGTAGCTCTTCTTCGACACTTCGCGTAACAATTAATTCGCCTTCAGTATAAGAGGTCATGTTCGGTTCGTCTCCTCAAATATCAAGATTCTTTACGGCAAGGGCATGCTGTTCAATAAAGGCACGTCGCGGTGGCACTTCTTCTCCCATGAGCATTGAAAACATATGTTCTACGGCAACAAGGTCTGCCATCGTCACTTGCACCAGCGTACGTTTGGTAGGATCCATGGTTGTCTCCCAGAGCTGGTCTGCGTTCATCTCTCCAAGACCCTTGTATCGTTGGATCTCGATTTCTTTGCGACCGTTGGCTCGGACGGCATCAATGAATTCCTTTAATGTATATAAGGCATCTTTCTCACCATGACTTCCAACCAGAGTAAACAGTTCATTGCCTTGCGGTACAAGATATGCGTCCAGGGTGCAACCGACTGTTTTGAGATGTCTTTCAAGAGCTTCCCAGGTGATGTCATCAAAAAACTCTGTAAAGACAAGGCCTTTTGGACGATACGTCCTCATATCTTCAGTAATCTCATCTGCGGGAATAGACGCTAGCGTCTCTTCAAAACGGGCTCTCTGTGCCTCTTCCTGTACACGTTTTAGGTCGGCAAGCTCTTCTTCCGAATAGACAAACTGTTCTTTATCTATTAGGTTGGCAAGAAATCGTGGCAACATACCTTGCGCATTTTTGAGGGATAAATACTCACGAAACGGTGTGCCCTTTCTTTCGATACGCAAGATAAAATTTTCGATTTCTAAAACAGCTTCAGCAATGTTTTTAAGGATATCTAGAGGGATTTGCTTGCCATCTTTGTGTACCTGGAGATCGCTCAACCCCAGCTCCAATAGATAGTCATCCATCTCTCGCTCTGAATGAATATAGCGACTCACTTTTTTGCGTGTCACTCGGTAAAGAGGCGGCTGGGCAATATAGACAAAGTTATTTTCTACAAGCGCCGGCATGTGGCGATAAAAGAAGGTCAGCAGCAAGGTGCGAATGTGTGATCCATCGACGTCAGCGTCAGTCATGATAATGATGCGATGATAGCGCAATTTTTCCAACTGGAAACTATCCCGGCCAATACCGCAGCCAAGCGCAGAGACCATCATGCCTACTGCTTCATTTTGCAATACCTTTTCAAGCCGAGCCTTTTCGACGTTCAAAATCTTTCCTCGGATCGGCAAAATAGCTTGAAAGCGCCTGTCGCGTCCTGATTTGGCAGAGCCTCCGGCAGAATCTCCTTCTACGAGATAAATTTCACAAAGCGCGGGATTTTTCTCTTGGCAGTCGATCAATTTTCCAGGAAGACGTCCACTATCAAGCGCTGTTTTGCGAAGTGTCAGCTCTCGAGCTCGCTTAGCAGCTTCTCTTGCTTGGGCCGCAATAATCGCCTTTTCTGCAATCGACTTTGCCACATGTGGATTTTCGTCAAAAAAGGTCGTCAGCCCCTCGCCGACAATCTGCTGAACGACAGAGCCGACATCACTGTTGCCAAGGCGCTGCTTAGTCTGTCCTTCAAATTGCGGGTTTGCCACTTTCACAGAGATTACAGCAGTAAGACCCTCACGCATATCATCGCCGGTGACGGAAAACTTGTCGCTCTTCAAAAGGTTGTGCGATTTGATGTAGTTGTTGAGCACGCGCGTCAGAGCTGTTGAAAAACCAGTCAAGTGTGTGCCGCCATGCCTTGTGGCGATATTGTTGGCATAGCAAAAGATCGTTTCTGTGTAGCTGTCATTCCACTGCAGTGCTACTTCTGCCTCAACAAGACCATCATCCCCTGTCTTGCCGCCTTTTACATAAATTGGTGTCGGAAAGAGCGCTGCTTTTGTTTCGTTTAGATATTCTACAAAGGAGCGCAGTCCACCGCGATAGCAAAAACAGGCGTCATCTCTGCCGCCATCACGTTCATCTCGCAATGTAATCTGTACGCCAGGATTTAAAAAGGCAAGCTCTCGCATACGCTTGGCAAGGGTGTCATAGTCGATATCGAGCACTTTCATGACTGTTGGATCCGGCCAAAAGGTCACCTTTGTGCCGCGCTTGGCTGTGGTGCCGTTGGCCATTAGTGGTCGAATAACGTGTCCCTTGGCAAATTCGATTTCATGGATATGGCCCTCTTTGTAGACCTGCACAAGCATCTTTTCAGAAAGAGCACACACGCAAGAGACGCCCACACCGTGCAATCCACCGGAGACCTTATAGGTATCTTTGTCAAATTTCCCTCCGGCATGCAGCACCGTCATCACCACTTCGATAGCCGAAACATCGCGGCCGCGCTTGGCAGACTCTTTTTCATGCTTTTCGACAGGAATACCACGTCCATTATCTTCTATTGTAATGCCTCGATCTCGATGAAGCACAATATCAATCGTGCTGCACCAGCCGGCCATCGCTTCGTCAATAGAGTTATCAACTACTTCATAGACAAGTTGATGAAGCCCATTAAATCCTGTGTCGCCCACATACATCCCGGGACGCTCACGGACGGCTTGTAATCCTTCAAGTACGGTAATCGAACTTGCGGTATATTGCTTCTGCTCTTCGGTCGTCATATTTTACCCATTCTGAACACAATGTTTCGACATACAATGCCAGGCAAAGCCTTTTTGATCGCCTCTAAAATTTTTTGTTTATCAGCAGTGCTGTACAGTAAACTTAGGAGTGTGGCGTGTTTGACGGTGACATAGAGCACCCCGTTTTCAAAACGTTCTGCTCTGGTAAGCGGCGCGAGAGTTTCGCCAATAATTTGCGGCCAGCGTTCGAGCAAAAGTTTTGGTTGCGCCTGGTAGCGCTCCTGGAGCGTGCCAAACACTTGCGGAAGTATCTCTTGAAGCTTTCGTGTCGTTAGATTGGGACCGTCATATCCGAAGGGATTTCTTCGATAGGTAGAATGCTTTGAAGACCCTTTGGAAGACCCTTGGGAAGACTCTTTGGAAGACTCTTTGGAAGACCATTTGGAACCTCCTTTGGAAGATCCATTAGAAGGCGCCTTGGCAGGCATTTTTGGTAGCACGTGAGAAACTCCAAATATAAAAAACGAGTGTATCATATTTTTTTCATGAGCAGCAAGCCATTTTTGGAGTACTTGCTTGTATTTTCCCCTACATTTGGATATTCTGGTTTTATGAACCCATATTGCCTCTTGCTGATTGCCATTTTTGCCGAAATTATAGGAACGAGTGCATTGAAGGCCTCTCACGGCTTTTCAAAACTTGCCCCCTCTTTGCTGGTGCTCTGCGGCTATACCTGTTCTTTTTGGCTTATGTCCATTACTCTTAAAACATTACCGGTAGGAATAGTATACGCTATCTGGTCTGGGCTTGGGATACTTGGAATTGCGATCATTGGCTCAGTTTATTTTCATGAGACATTCGGAGTGTGGCATCTTCTTGGAACCACACTCATCATTGCCGGCGTGATTATTCTTAGTGTTGTGACAAAATAACGCCCATCTGAACAAGCATCCGTAAAAGCATCTGCCCGCGGCTGTGCAGCCATGTATGATTATAGGCAAGGCGTCTTGCATGCTCGCATGCCCTTGAAGGCAGCTTATGATCTTTGGCTGAGTAGCTGATATTGTGCGCAGACAATGTATCATTTCCTAATGTATCGATATCTTTGTCATATACCTGTTTGATCTGAAGCAACGATCGCCACTTCGTCGCCGGAACTTGATGCTGCTGCATACATTGATGAAATTGAAATATTGCCTCTACCTGCCCGGAGAGTTTTATTTTGGAATCATGCAAACGTCTGAGTTGCACTAGATACTCTCGATCTCTAGGTAGAGTCTTTTGCTGCTCTTTTATTATGCTTTCAATTTTTTCCTGCAGTTGTGCACAAGAGAGTGTCTCAAGATCTTCTACAACAATGAATTTAGCTAGGGCCGCCTCTTCAAACACGCGCCTTAAAAGAGCTGTTTTCTGTGCCGTGTCCAGGCTGGAGACTACACAAGAAGGAGCTCGCAGAGTTTGCAAGACAGAGATGAGTGCTTTCGCCTCCTTATCGTTCGAGATCTGCTCCCTTATGCCTTGGCTGAAAATCCTGAATATCTCCTCTTCCTCTGCGTGTACTTTCTCTTTCAGTGCCAGATATTCCGACCCGAAATCATCAGGAGTGTGAGCCAAGAGCCATTCAATTGCCATTTCATTAGAGATTTTATTACCAAAATCTCTGTAAAATTTTAGCGGATCCCACGTATTTGTAATCCAAGCTCTTGACTGCTCTTCTGTAAGCTCAAAATTGAGAGCATGTGGATCCGGATGATTGGTAATCCCTGCTACATAATACAGCTGGTTGCTTGCATGCACGTTACCATGAAATTGCGCTGACACGATAGCGTCCACATGGGCTCTCAGGGTACTAGAAGCTGCCTTACAAACCAAGCCCTCTAAGTCCGAAGGCTCTTGCGTCAATGCTTCTCTTTTTTGCTCCAAAATCCCGACCTCTCCAGAGGCGCAGTCCCCTTGCAAGCGTACAGAAGCGATGTCTAATAAGTGACCAGCAGTTTCTATTGGGCTCTTTCGTTTTTCAAGCTCGGCAACAATCGTTTCAAAGTCAATCAGCTCTGCGGAGTAAAACTGATGCAGCCCTGCTTTATCACTTGCCTCGGGAGTTCCTCTCCAGGGCGTTTGCTCTTGTAAATCTAGAAGCGTCTGATCAAGGCTTCTTTTGATTCTTTCGAGAGAATAGACAGTCTTCTCATGATATAATGCACTATCAGAAAGATTCCCCAGCTTATAACCCTCTTCTACAGCTTGCCAAAGAATATCGACACGTACTTTCAACGCTTTTGCCCGTGGCAAATAACCCTCTTTGGAAATCGGTTGCCTCAAAAACTGGGCAATCTTCGGACGTCGCAGCCACGCCTCAGACAGCTGGCAGTTGGCAAGATCCTGAGCCGTTACTCCTTCATTATTGACAAATTGCCCCAAGTTAATTTCATAAGCTTCTATTAAACCAGCAGCCAGTAGGCGCAAGCCTCTCATATGCAACAGGCTATCTCCTTTATTTGTTTGGATAGCGAACACTTTCTTTGCGTCCTGTATCGACATCAGCTCCAAATGCGGCATCATAAGAGAAAATATTGAGGAGTAATGGAGTACCGATAATCCGTGCCTGTCGTGAATAGAAAGAACAGGCAATCCTAGCTCCTCAAAGTGGTTTTGTTGAAGAGGCTGGAAGAGTTGAAGATACTTGAAGAAAAGTGCAAAATTATCAGGAATCATCAGAGGAAGAAATCCGCCCTTTGAGACTACAGAGAGGAGACTTATAAGCTGTGTAAACTCACAGCGGCGTTGAAAGATAAAATAGTCCAATATTTGAAAAAAATTGTGCTGGTAGAAAAATACAGGCCACCCACAGGACTCGGCAGAGACAATCGAAATGCAGTCCTCAATAGAAACTTCCCTACTTTTAAAAATCTCTATGATTGTCTTAAAGTTTTCGGGACTATCCAATGGTCCACAGCTCTTTTTATCTGTAAGAGACACCAACTGCACAAGCTGCTTTGGTGTGCATAAGAGTTTGTCTAAGAAAAATGAGAGAACTTGCTTGAATTCCCCTGGCGTTCCTAGGGCTGTTAGCCCCTCCGAATAGCAGACAGACACTATGTCGATCCAGAGATCAAAGGTAATTTCTTTAAAAAAGGGAAGAGAAGGAGCACGATTCAAAAAGTCTAAAAGAGTTCTGTTTCTTTTATCAAAAAATATAAAAATTTCTGACAAACCTTCTGCCGCATATTCTTTGCGCCGAATCACGAATCGGACAAGCTTCTCAAAGTTTTTAGCACAATGCAGAGATGAAATCCCCTGTGAATCATACAACCTGAACAGTTGCCGCAAGCCTGAGAGCGACATCTGTTTCTCTGCTAAAAAATAGTTCAGAGCATTTTCAGATACCCTGGGATGCTGAAGCAGAGGAGATCCCTTTTCGTCTTCAAATGCAAGCAACTCATTGATTCGAGAGGGATGCTTCTTTTCAACATGAGCATATACTGCAGAGAAAATTTCCTTGTTACTAAAAAGAGTATCTCCAGAAAGTTCTGTGAGACGTACAATTTTGCAAATCAGAGGAAATGTCAGCTTCTCAAGGTAGGGGTGAAAGGCAAGAAAATTGCTGCGCAAATGAAAAGGAGTCTGGCCGGTGCTGTTACGTACCCCAAGAAACATCTGGAGCTCAGTTGCAGAGCATTTCCTTTCATCGATAACGTGAGACAGCATTAAGGGAAAAATAGCTGCATAGTGCAAAACAGGATCTCCTGAGAGATCTTGCAGAGAAAGAAGCTGGATAAGCCTTTCAAAAGAAAGCTTTTTAAGAAAGGCAAGAGAAGGTACAAAATGACGAGGCTCATGCAAGTACGTGCGGCCTTTGCTGTTGATCAAAGATAGGCTGCCCACAAGCTGTTCCCAAGAGACAATCCCTACTTCAAAATATTGCTGGAGAAGCAACATATTTTGCTCAATTTCAGCAAAATTGGCAGGATCGCTGAAATCGTATGTACGCCCTTCGATTTTTTGACAAAATTCATCTGTAATGAAATGTCCGTGGTATTTGGGGCCTTCTATATGCTGGACAATACTTCGCAGCAATGGGCTTTGGCGTACAAACGTATCATGTTGAGTGGCCCACTTTTGCAGCTGCTCGCGCGCCACCGCGCTCACGAGCAGCTGCCTTCCATCAAACCCGTAAGAGCTTGCTGGTATCTGTTGTATCGCTTGTCGCACCTCTTGTGGAAAAGAGATATCTCTTGAAGAGGTCGATGAGATACTCATACATTTTTATCCGTCTCTTTAGTATCAGCTGCTTGACTGCTGCTCTTAGGAGATGGTTTATCTGCGACTACAGGTAGTTTGCCTTCTTGCCTCTGTTGAGTAACCTTCATATGCACATAGAGAGCCGTCTTTAAACATGCGTCTTTTAAGTTCTTAGCTTCAACTTCTTTTAACTTACCAATACTTGAAAAACGATGATCAGTTTGGAATAAATTGAATACATATTTGAGAACATCCGTCTTTTCACGAATCTCTCCATAGACCATCTCGTAATAAATAAGACTTTTCAATGTGCATGTAAAGGGGTAGTGAGGATGGGTTTCTATATCGACTGGTTTCATCACTATCTCACAACCACCCGATGAATACTGAATAATTTGAAATACAGTGTGAATGGTCTCTCCTTGTTTTGCTCTCCGGCAAAAATCATCATTATATCCGCGTAGAAGCTCTCCGAGATTATCTGGAAATTTATCGGAGTCAAAAAGCGAGTCATACTGACTAAAGTCTTTTACCACCCTGGCAGGAGTATCTTGATATTGCACATTCGGAACAGATGCCTGCTTGTCTTGGATCATTCTCTCAGCAGAATTTGGCGTATAAAGCCACTGCGTGATAGCCTGTATTGAATTTTCAGCAAGCTGCTTCTGACAGGTATCTTGGAGCGCTTTGACGTAGCGAACATACCCATCTTGAACATCTGGGTTTTCGAAATCAAGAGTGTGGGAGAAGAGCTGGAAAAATATGGCGCCTGTTTTGATCTGACTCGATACCTGCTTGAAGCGAGTTAATGTGCCATGTTCAGTCTGATCGCTCGTTGTAAATGCCTCTCGAATTTGTTTTATTGTCTTTTTGATATGCACTTCTCGATTTTGTCGATCGATGAGAAGTAACTTAGGAAAGTGGGTAGCTGCCTGGGTATAGGCTTCTGTTGCTCCTGTGTTGGTGCTGGTGGCAATGCAACTTTGAAAAATAGCATGAAAATCGCTTAGTAAATCGTACTTTCGATCCTCTTTGATCGCTGCAAAGGAACGAGTATTGTGCAAACAAGACTGTATAGCCTCGTGAGTTTTCAAATCCCTTGCCTTGAAGTCATCTTGAAGAGCCATAATACGCTTTACGTAGAGGTCTTTCACAGCCTTTACACCAAAAGGCACCTTATGAAAAAACATTTGCCAGAAGGCAGAGGCATTTGGAATCGACTTACACTTCGCTTCGCAGCTGAGCAAAATAGGGTTTTCTTGTGATCCATCAGGAGAACAAGCTTTTCTGATACTCTCAATTACCTCGACAATTTTCTCTTCACGATTCGCTGCGTCAGGGGCTAATAACTGAGGAATTTCTGTTTGAAGCGTGTTGTACGCAGTTGTATTATTAATAGCCTCCGTATCCACAATACAAACATTGAAAATATCATGAAAAGTGACAGCATCAATAGTCATACTCATCTCCTGGAATTTTATCGACAGACACTATAAAATGGCCCACACAATTACAGCAAATCGTTTTTGTCATATAGATCGTAAAAGTGAATATTGAGTGTATTTTTATTGTTTTGATATTTTATAATGTGATTATTTTAAATAGGGGAAAATCTATAATGTCTCTTCTTACTTCTTTTCAAACCCTCACTAGCAATGAAGAAAAAATCACTTTTATAAACCGATCTTTAGTAAGAAACAAACACAAAGAAGTTATCGAACTGTTTTCAAATGAAGAACAACAGTCGACAAATATAGAATTTCTTAAGAACTTGGGGAAAAAGCTCTCAGATCCTGATTTTGACTATCTCGGTTTGGTAAAAGTAGCAAAATACGACTGGCAAATCAAAGCTCTTTCTCACGATCTACTCGCCAACAGCTTTGTTGTGAGCAAATGGAAACAAGAGACTGTTCAGCGCCATATGGCAAAATGCAAAGCGGCTCATACTACAAATCCGACGCTTGCTGCTGCGGTAGATGAAGTAGAAAAGCAGCTGCTTGCGGACTTGGAAAAACTTGAACAAGCAAAAGCCGCTACACAAGCTGCTACAAATGAACTCGATCCTATTGATTCTACTCGACTAAATACCCTCGTCACCAATCACGTCCTACCTGCAAAACAACTCTTCGCCTGGGAAAATCTTCTTTCTATCGCAAGCGGTAATTTTGCCCTTCGCCATGTAGGCAATTTAGATGATGCCACGTGCGAATTTCAAGAACAGCAGACAGCAGGCGATGCTCTTGCCATCAGCAATGGACTTACCCATTTTATCCACTGGGCCGTCCGAGAGAAGTCATTTGGATCAAAAGCCATCAATAACTACCTGCCTGAAAACGACCAGGAAGAATACAAGTTTCTCACAGAACAGTACGCTCATAAGAGTGGGACTATGAAACAGCTGGCTGAACAAGACATGGAGCGCTCATTTCTCTCAAAAAGGCTGGACTCTATTTTGCAGGCATTTACCCCAGAAGAGCAACAAAGCCTGTTGCATTTGTACGAAAAACAGCTTCGTGCAAGTATCTACCGATCGGTATTTTGTCTGACAAACCAAATCCCTTTCCCCTGCAAAGGCTGGAAGGAGACTTGGGAAAAAGACATTACTACCTCTTCTTCCTTCCTGTTTATCTCTCAAAAACAGCCTGCATCGCCATATGACTTTGAGAGCTACTATCACTTTGGCAAGTGCGGACGAGGAAGTATAGAAGAGGGAAGCATCAGGGCGCATATCAAACCTTGCTCCATGGAGCAGCTTGCCCAATTTCAAGAGGGGCTTTCAGACACTACTGACAAAGTGGCAGCTGTTCAAGAAAAATACATCGATGCAATACTCAAGCAAATAATTGCGTTGGCAGCCACTACATAGGATATAGCCACTCTCGCGAGAGTGGCTGCAAAAGGACCTTCTGTAGATGATTGGAACCTAATTTTACACGTCAAAAACTTTGAAGAAGCATGTGCGTTATTAAACCTCAGCAGAATTACTCAATAGCTGAGAGGTAGTTCCTATCTTCAATTTTTCCACTTCAGCAGGGTCAATTTTTGGGTGAGCCAGAAGTTGCGAAACAGCTTTCTTATTACCACACAGAACAGCCTCAGCCAAGGGAGTAACAAACTTATCAAATTTCCAAGGGCCGTTACCCTCATTCACTCTTTTACTTGGTTTATTCACATCGATTTCAGGTTGGCTCAATAAATAATTGAGTATATCTTCTCGATCACAGACAATCGCCTGTGTCAGAGGAGCTATTTGACGCAAATCTTCCTGATTCAACAAGTTTGGTTGGATAGTCAGAAAATGTTTGATCATCGGTAACGAGTCGAGATAGATCCCTATATGCAGCGGAGTGTAGCCATTTTTAATACCCATAGACGTCAGATCATAACTGGCTAGTAATTTCTCACTGTTTTCATGATTCTCTTTTGTCACATTGGATCGCAGAAATTTCCACTCGGAAATGTCTATATCCATTTTTTCCGATGGAAAGCCATGCCTTTCGTACTTAAATTGTTGTATAAATCTTGCCAAAAGTTCAGGTGAGGAAAAGGGCAATAAGCGATAAGGGACATTAGGGTCATAGTAGTTGATTGTGCCGCCCTCTAACACGCGGAGGCTGCAAGCATGCTGACTGCCGCCTATGCTAAGCACCGTGCCAGGTTTCAAAGAGATGATTCTCAAAAATTCTGCTAACTGCCCGACGGTAAACTTCGTCTTGGCCCACAGTTTTGATTCTACAGTAAGCAACGAGTCCGTTTTTTTAACCAAAGAATAGAGACGACCTTGTTGAAGTTGTCCACAAGGATTATTCTCTTTCATCGCCTGTTGTATGAGATCATCCGAGTGCTGAAACCACTTTACATCGTTAATCCACTGCTCAAAGAGATCTCTTCCATTTTTGTATGCAATTGATAAAGACGATACTTGATCGGGATCGGAAAGTCTGTTTAGATCACAGGAAGAGATATACTCACACATTTTGAAAAATTCATCAATTTTGCCAAGCTCAAAATAATACTGGCAGAGAAAACTCAGGCCATTGCAACATCCTTTTTCATCCTCCATTTTATTGAAAACACGACCTTGCATTGTCAAATACGCTATATGTTGTTTAATAAGCGCATTTTGATGTATCAGAACACGCTTTTGCCCAAAATGGGGATCTTTGGTAATGTCGCTATCTGGATTCAATATGGCCGCTGCTGCAATGCTTCTGCTTCTTGCGGCTAAATCTATAGGAGAAGAGCCAAAGTAGTTAAGTCTATTTTTCTGAGCCTGGACCGTAGGATAGGTGAGCAAAAGTTCTACCGCTTCTGGAAAATCTGCAGCTGCAGCAAGATGTAAAGGAGTTGACCCAAAAACATTCGGTACCGTGACATCAAAAGCAGGCGGGGTAAGATTGAGAAGAAATTTGAGCCCTTCAAGATCTTTTTGCTGTATTACATAATGTAATGGAGACACACTTCCTTTAACAAAATGATCTATTTTAAAGCCAGCTATTAGCAAATCTCGAATGAATTGGTAGTTTTTTTGCTGCAGTGCGAGCATTACAGGCGACCGATCTTCACGATTGGGGCGAGCAAGTAACAGATCAGACGTATCCAATTGTTTCA
>CAYOTQ010000021.1:0-11670 GCA_964406915.1 uncultured bacterium | reverse complement strand
CATTACTATCCAGGGCTCCAATTCCGCTCATTGGCTATTTGCTAATGTGGGGACGATGCTGGCAGGGGGAGTCGCTGCCGGAGTCTATCCAACCAATAAAAAAGAATTAAGCCAACATGCAGCGGTGAGCAGCGAGGCAGAAATCGTCGTCGTCGAAGATGAAACTCAACTACAGAAATATTCAGGAATGAAGGCAACGAGTGTGAAGTGCTTTGTTGTATGGCAACAAGTGACTTCCAAAGAAGCGGCAGAGCGTGCACTCTCAAAGCCTGTTTATACATGGGAGGAGTTTTTAAAGCGTGGTGATAAGATCGAAGAGCAGCAGTTGAATGATCGAATCGCTCAGCAAAAACCGACCCAGCCTTGTTCTCTCATTTACACAAGCGGCACTACCGGTCTGCCAAAGGGTGCTGCTCTTACGCATGACAACCTTACTTGGACGGCACATGCTACTGGCAGCAAGTTTGCGCTCCATCCGGATCACAAAGGGATAAGCTACTTGCCTATGAGTCATATTGCGGCTCAACAGCTCGACTGCATCGCTCCTCTGACCTTTGGCTATAGCGTCGATATTGCTCCTCCGGACGCCTTAAAGGGCAACAATCTCAAGCAGCATATCGTCCAGGCAGAGCCAACGTATTTCCTGGCTGTGCCGCGGGTATGGGAAAAGTTCAAAGAGGGTATTGAGCAAAAATTGAATGAGGCAGCGTGGTACAAACGCTTACTTTTTAATGTCGCGACCTCTCTTGGAGGATGGGGATTTCGCACCATGCTCCATCTTTCTGCAAAGGGCTTTGCCAATTTTTCACCCTGCGACTGGATTGCATATAGGGTCTCTCAAGTGGTACTCTGCATCTTTAATCATCTTGTTTTTCATCCAATTAAGAAAGCAATTGGGCTTCATAACTGTGAGATTATGGCCAGCGGCGCAGGAGTGCTCAAACCTGAAGTAGCAGACTTTTTCGCAGGCATGAATATTCGCATTATCGATGTCTATGGCATGAGTGAAACGAGCGGTCCTATTACGCTTGCGGTAGATCCAGACGTGCCACGAGGTTCTTGTGGAAAAGCACTGCCAGGAACTGAAATTGCTCTTGGTGCGCCTGATGAAAATGGCAATCAGGAAATTATGGTTCGCGCCTCAGGACGCCATGTATTTGCTGGCTATTTTCACGATAAGACAAATCCCTTTAAAGATTCTGATTCAGGTCGGTTTTTGCCCACAGGAGATTTTGGACAACTTGACAGCAATGGTAATCTTTTTATCACAGGAAGGCTCAAAGAGCTTCTTAAAACGTCCGGAGGGGAAAATATTGCCCCAGTGAGAATCGAGCAAAAGATTCAAGAAAAAATTCCTATTGTTTCTCAAGCTGTGGTAATAGGTGATCATAAGAAATTTTTGACCTGTCTTGTGTCGCTCAAAATAGATCCTGATACGGGTAATTTGACAAAAGAAGTACTACAGATCCTTGCATCAATTGGCAGCCAAGCCAAGAGCGTAGCAGAAGCAATGCAAGATCCGAAGGTGCAAGAGTATGTCAAAAGCGGCATCGCACAGGCCAATAAAGAGGCTGACTCGCAAGCGCAGTGTGTGCAGAAATTCCAGATTGTCTCCGAAGAGTTTTCGGAGACAAATGGCTTGATGACACCTACCCTCAAGCTCAAACGTGGCGAAATTGCCAAGCGTTACGCGGCAATAATTGAGGAGCTGTATCGAGAGTAGTGTCCCTTCTTATCGATGTCGGTGGTGGAGAAAGTATTTATGCGTCTGGCGATTGGTATCGCGGCGCCAGTCTTTTCGGGACTTTTTTCCACCGCTTGCAAGATCCCTTGCAAGCCCCCTTGTCATCCCGCTTGTAACTCCCACTAGAGGCTGCATGTGGGCTGGCATCGAATAGATGAAAAAGGTCTCTTCGATCTTTTTTAAAGCCCATATAATGTTGAGAGGAGAATTGCGATGCTGGGACACCACGTTACCTGAGGCATCGTAGAGAATACAAGTCACTTGAGGAATGGACAGAGAAATATCTTCCAGCCTGTCAAAGTGGCTATTGTCCCAAAATTGTTCAAAAATCTTCATATTGCACCCTTGCGCAAAACTGTGAAGGAGTGCATCCCTTGAATTTTTGTTATAATTTCCTGAATCTGAACAAATTATGTCAAAAAACTGCTCGGCTAATGCCTTTTTCGTATAGCCAGTAGAAATGATAGGCGTGATTTCAAGGAGTGCTGCCTCTTTATCTTCCTGGCTCCACTCATTCACTCTCTCTTTGCTAGGAGTACTTAAAGTGACTAGAAAAGCATCTGTTGCCACAAGAATATCGGTCATTTTGACAATACTCATACGTTCTTCCTCCTTCTCCTGCGAGATGCCGCAAGAGTTCTATACTCATTATATATAGAATATTTTTAATTGGGAACTGTATATACCTTTTCAGTTTTCCACGTACTATCTGGATTTTCTTCATAATCCAGAATCTGGAGGTTTTCTGTAGAGACCATTTCCATAAGAGCGAGCATTGTGGGTGATGGGTTTTGACCTTTATAAATCAGTTGTCCGACAATGTCCGAATCTGTCTCTTTAATTGATGGGACATACAATACTTTTAAGGACTTGCATTTCTCTACGAATTCTTTGAGACCTTGCAGCGTTATGAGGGTGGAGATCTTTTCTTTAGCACGCGTATATGGCTTGCCGATGGCCATTAAAACTACAGGTGTTAGTTGCATAATCACATCTGGCGTAATCTCCAATTGTTGGACACTCTCAAGGATCTTTTTTCCATCTAGGCAACGGGCAAAATCTGGTGCTAAATGCAGGTATTGCAACTCTTTGCAATGTTCTCCCAGATATTTGAGACTTTGATCGGTTAGTTTGGGGCAGATAGAAAGTCTCAGGTGGGTGATCTTGCTGCATGTGGTGGCTATTTTCTCAATAGTTGTGTCTGTAATCTTGCGACAATCTGTAAGATTGATTTTTCTGAGTGTGGGCACGATTGCGCTGATAATCGCCTTTTCTGAAAATTTTGAGCCTCCTGAAAGATCAAGAGTCGTGAGATTAGGCAGTTGTACGTGGACCAATGTCTGTATATCTTTATCTCGTGCTTTATTGCTGCCAGCTCTTTTTTCATGTGGCTTATAGACAGCAACATGAGTGATGATAGATACATCGTTTACGCCAGCAAAGACTTGTTGTGTGGAGGCCATAAAACATCTTCCTTATTTGTTTATAGAGACATGAAAGTATATCTGTTTAGTCGATTTTTAAGAATGAGGAGTGGGTATGAGCAGAGAGGAAATAAATTCGATAAAGTGTAGAGGCTTTCTTCCGGTGAGCGTCTCTATTTGTGTCCTGCAAGAAGTGCCGGAAGCTATGATGCAGGCATCATGTGCCTGAATATGCGGCACAAGAACCAACTTTCCAATTCGCTTGGAGAGTGCGGCGTGCTCTTCTTCATATCCAAAAGAGCCTGCCATTCCGCAGCATCCAGATGGAATGTCGTAGACCTCTCCTTTCACGACTTTCCTGAGAATAGTCAGCTGCGCCTGCATGCCGCACAGTGACTTTTGATGGCAGTGGCCATGTACCTGCACAGAGGCAGGATAGGCGGTTACTTGCTGCTGAAGTGCATCGAGGTGCTGGGCAAGGAATTCATCGATGAGCATGCTTGCGTTGCCTACTGTCTCTACACTCTTTGGGTCAAAACCAAAGTCATGCAGCTCGTCACGCAAGGTAAGCAGGCAGCTCGGTTCAAGTCCCACGATTGCAAGGCCTTCTCGTGCATACGGAAGCAGTTGTGCCATGAGCTTCTCTAATCTCTCTTTGGCTTCTGGTAGATAGCCTTTAGAAAACAACGTTCTTCCACAGCAGCGCCACTCAGGAGCAATTACTGAAAATCCAATTGCTTCCAGCACTCGCACAGCATCAAGTCCGAGTGCTGGATAGAGAAATTCTGTGAAGGTATCGACAAAGAGGACTACCTTTTTTGGATGACTCTTTTTTGTATGGCGAGCAAACAGAGAGGAAAAGCGCGTGCATGCAAGCTGAGGAAGAGACTGCTCGCTTGAGACACCTATGAAAAACGACAATCGCTGCATTGCATTGGCTATACGGGGAAAAAAGGACGCAAGATGTAACAGCCTTGGCAGATAGGCAAACAATCTTTCTCTTAATCCTCTAGGGATTTTTTTATGCAGTTGGTGGAGATATTCACTCTTCATTTTGGCCATGTCGACTTGCGAAGGGCATTCACTTTTACATCCTTTGCACTGGATACAAAGCTCCATCACCTTCTGAAAATTTGGTGAGAAAAGCTCTTTTCGATCTATAGTTCCGTGGAGCACTCCTTGGAGTGCTCGTGCCCGTGCTCGCGTGGTGTCTTTCTCATCATGTGTGGCCTGATAGGAGGGACACATGATGCCCTCTTTTTTGCGACAGGCGCCATTCCCATTGCACATATCTGCTGCCAGAGGCAATCCCCCTTGCCGGGAAAAATCAAGATAGGGAGTAAAGGGAGTCGTAGATGTGTTTGGACCAAAGCGTACATGTTCTGTCAGGCTTTGGGCTGCATGTACAATTTTGCCTGGATTCATCTTATTGTACGGGTCAAAGGCATGCTTAAGTTGGCACATCGCTTCATAAAGACGATCTCCAAACAGCTCTTTGGTACTCCACGATCGAGCAAGGCCATCGCCATGCTCGCTTGACAACACACCATGATATTCACAGACAAGCGCTATGGCTTCATTCATTAATTGTTGCATTTCAGCAAGCTGGTGAGGGTCTCGTGTGTCAAAATAGGGACGGATATGCAGGCAGCCTGCTCCCAAGTGCCCATAGATGCCTGCCTGCTTTTTATACTTATGAAGGAGTTTTTGAATGTTTTTGAAAAAAAGCGGCAGCTTGTCAAGAGGGACTGCCATATCTTCTATGAAGGCAATGGCTTGTGTATAGCTTCTTTTAGAAAGGAGAAGGCCGAGGCCCGCTTTGCGAAGAGCCCACATCGCTTTTTGCTCGGCAGGGTCAACAACGGCCCGTACAAAGAGCGTCTCCGGCAAGCTTTTGGCATACTGTACGAGATGTGAAAACGACTCTGTGTCGCACTCAAATATTAAGAGAGCATCTGGAATCTCAGGAAGCAGATAAAGAGGCTGCTGCAGTGAGCGATTGACAATGCTTGCAGCTTTTGCAGCCTCAAGAACCATTCTGTCTATCATTTCAAAAGAGAAAAGAGAGTAATCGAAAAAATTTCTTGCTCGAGTAAGAAGTGAGGCGAGATCATTTGTGGCGACTACCACCATCTGTTTAGGTGAGGGTAGAGGACTTAGGGCAATTTTGATCTCTGAAATAATGCCTAACGTGCCTTCAGAGCCGGCGATAAGAGGGGCGATATTGAGACTATCCAGCATGTCAAGGCTGTATCCTGATGACCGCCTGGCAAGTTTAGGAAAATGGTCCAAAATAGATTGCCTGTATTCACTTCGGATATGTTCAATACCACGGTAAATCTTCCCTTCTTGCCCCATAAGTTTTTGTTTGGCGTGCAGCTGCTCTTTTGTCTGCGGCCCAAATCGCACCACTTCCCCATTCCATAAGATGAGCTCTATTTCAAGTATATGATTTCGCATTGAGCCATATGTCAGCGAGTGCGTGCCAGCAGCGTTTGTCGCAACCATGCCCCCAATAGTCGCTCGGTTGCTTGTAGAGGTGTCAGGGCCAACACAGAGATGATACGGAGCGACAGCTTCATTGAGCTGGTCGAGGACGCAGCCTGGTTGAACGACGGCATAACGTTGGGCATGGCTGATTTCAATGATTTTGCTCAGATGTTTTGAACAGTCGATGATGAGACCTTTGCCAAGACAGCCTCCAATCACACCGGTAGCAGCTCCTCGAGGAATAAATGAGATGTTTGAGTGAGAGGCAATCTCGACAGCACGGGCCAATTCACTTTTGCTTCGTGGTATGACGATACCAATCGGCTCGATACGATACATAGAGGCATCAGCACTATAAATTTCGCAAGAAACCCGATCGTAGAGCACTTCGCTCTTCAGCGCCTGTTTGAGGAGTTGAAGTACATACTCCATTTAAGCCTCATAAATATGAGGAAGGTTGAGGGCAGAAGCAATTGCCAGATATCCTTTTTGAATATGCTTACGAAAGAGCGGGTCAAGAATATCTTTTAGAGAAAAGCTTTCAGGGTAGTAGCGTTCAATACATTGTTTCAAAAGAAAATAGCGTTCTAGGGAAAACTTGGCGCCGGGGTGCACGCACGCAAGCTCTTGCTCCGTAAGAGGAATACGCAGACGCAAACAAGCCGGCCCTCCGCCATTTTTCATACTCTGGTTGAGGGGAATATAGAGCACTTTGTCTATCGGCACTTCTTTTGAGGCAATAAGTGACTGGCACACTGCATGAGCAGCAGGATGCGTACGTACTTCTGTTGGGGCGATCATAAGGCGCGAGCCATCAGCAGTAGTGACAATTTGCGAGTTAAAGAGGTAAGACGCGACAGCCTGTTCTACGGAAAGAGCGTCGCTGCCAATCACTACAATGCAGAGAGGTTGGTTGAATAGGCACATCGCTTTGTCTTGCAAGGCGTTGAGTACCTCTTTTGTACCTACATAGGCCTTTTCATGAACAAGCAGGAGCTGTTCATGAGCAGTGGCGATCACATCATTATGAAAGACCCCTTTGTCGATCACAGCAGGGTTTTGCTGCGCAAAGAGGACGCTCTCAGGATCTATCTGATGCAATCTTACACAGACTTCTTGCGCCTCTTTTGTCTGTCTGGCTGGGTATTTTTTTGGCTCTTTTGTGCTACTAAGCGAGCGGCCCCACACAAAGAAGTGTAGAGCTTTCTTTACATGTGGCACCGAGAGGCGGCTGTAGTTGGCAGCCCCCTCATCAAAGCATTCATAGGCAGCGGGCAATGGGTCGTGAATGACAAAACGAGAAGAGGAAAAAGTAGCGTGCAAGAGTTTGTGAGTGAAGGAAACTTCAATTTGGCGATGCAAATTTGACCCAAGGTTAGCGGGAGTGATATGGACTTTGCCATCTTGAGAGTCTTGAGAGCTTGTGACGGTGGCGCTGTTGGCGGTCCACATTGAAGATGACGACATCAGCCGGACAAACAATTCAGGGGCATTTTTATAGCAGTCGTCTAAGATCTGTTGCTCACTGCCTGAAAAGCCAAGGTGTTTGAATATAGGGATACAGGGCCTTGGCTGGGGAGGAAAAATCAGCTGGGATACGCCATGTTCAAAAAGCAGCTTCATTTTCTCAAGGCCTTGAAGCGCAGCTTTTTTTGGATTTGATTTTCCAGACTGGTTGAGCATAGAGGCTTTATTGCCATAGGCAAGGCCTCCATAAAAATGAGTTGGTCCAACGAGAGTATCGATATTAGCTTCGCTGAGCACAGTGACACCTGCAGTTTTTTCTGTGGTACACTGTATCGATAGTTTTAGCAACTGTTTTTTAGATCATGCTGCCTCAATTGCTATTTGTGATCTTTAGCAAAGTGAGGCAGCATGCTCTAACATTGGCTTGTGATTAGTGTTTATTAGAAAGATGTTCGGCGGCAGCTTTGAGTAATTCAGTCTTTAGCTTTTCTGAAGGCCACTGTATCTCTCGTAAAACTTTGAGAGTATCAATCTTTGGGTTTTTGTTGTATTGAACAAAATTGTCTACAATCAAAATAAATATTTCAGAAGAAAATTTGTAAAACTCGAAAGCGTCGAGAATTTCTGATAGATCGCCACTATCAAGAATAGATGTAAATTTTTGCTTGAGTCGTTGGTTGATTTTGTCTGAGGCTTCGTCAGTAAGCTCTCTTCCTGATGTTGGTATTGATTGAAGGATATCACGAAGCGATGCATCATCGGGTATCTCGATATCATCTGCATCAAAGGGTTGATTGTTACGCAATTTTGATAATAACCGTTGGCGTCTATCTCCAGGTACAGGAGTGTTTTTATCTTTCTCGTCTCTATTTTTTTCACTTGGCACCAACTGATTGATTCTTTCTGCCAAGGCATCTACTTGCGAGGAGTTGCTGCCGGAGTTGTCTGTGATAATGGTCTTGAGTTTGGTAACGATCTGTCGCAGCTCTTGCAGTTCAGCCTGAGAAAGTGATAGAGACTGAGATGTAAAGAACCCGTTGACAGCTGTGATGACCTTATTTGTGGCGCGATCGAGTTCTGGATTTTTTGCAATGAGACCAAAGGTAATGATATTGATGACATACCCCAAGAAGGTTTGCCACCACGTTCTTTGTGCAATTGGATCGCAATTTTCATCGATACTGTTTGTGGCAGGATCAACGCTATGAAATTTGTTGGCAATATTTGTTAAATCTTGTGAAAACGGCATAAGTGCTCCTAAAAAATTAATTCCATTTTAGACTGAAATTAAAATTAAGTCAATTCATGTAATTAATTCATATAATCAAATCCTGGAGGAAGTTGTAGCGGCAGATTTAGTTCGGCTGCTTCTTGAGAGGCTACAGGATAGGCACAGTAGTCGCAGGCAAGATAACTTGATGGCCGGTGGTTGCCGCTCTTGCCAATTCCGCCAAAGGGAGCCAAGCTGCTAGCCCCAGTAGTCGGTGTATTCCAGTTCACCACGCCCGCTTTACTTTCTTCATAAAAGTGGAGAAATTCTTCATGAGAATCGCTTAGTATGCCGGCAGAAAGACCGAACTGCGTATCATTTGCAAGAGCGATTGCTTCGTCGAGACTAGAGACTGACTGATACTGTAGAAGAGGGCCAAAAAGCTCTGCATCCTCGATTTGACAGCCGGTCATATCGACAATACCGGGGCTTAAAAAATAGCCGGTGTCATACAGTTTTGTAAGTGGAAGAAGTTCTTTTCCTCCTCGCTGCAGCAGCTGATCGTAGCTATTGAGTAGCTGCTGCATTGCGTGAGCGGAAATCACAGGCCCCATGTAGGGCTCTGGCGTGTCAGTATAGGCACCTATTCGAAGTTTTCTGGCTGTTTTTAGCAGCTCGTCAATAAATGGCTCGTTATTGATGACAATCAACCTGCGCGCGGCGCTGCAGCGCTGTCCAGAGGTGATATACGCAGATTGAACTGCTGCATACACAGCCGCTTTGATATTGCCTACTTTGCTGACAATAAGAGGGTTGTTTCCTCCCATTTCTAGAGCCACAAGACGTCCTGGAAATTCAAGGGCTTGTCTGGCAATAGCCTGGCCTGCCGCAACGCTGCCTGTAAAGAAAATGCCTGTGACTTGTGCCTGTTTGCCAATCGTAATCGCTACTTCTTTGCCCCCTTGGAGGAGCGCAAAGACCCCATCAGGAATTCCTGTGCGCTTCCAGAGGCTCGCAATCACTTCACCTACATGGGGCGTCAGTTCGCTTGGCTTAAAAATTACACAGTTGCCCGCAAGGAGGGCGGGGACAATATGCCCATTCGGAAGATGCCCGGGAAAGTTAAAAGGGCCAAATACAGCGACAACGCCATGCGGATGATACTGGGTCTTGAGTCGTATATTGCCGCTGATTTGCTGCTCAGTTGTCGGACATCGTACTTTATATGCCTGAAGAGAAATATCGACTTTATTCTTCATGGCCTGCACTTCTTGAATGGATTCCCAAAGAGGCTTTCCAGTTTCTTCAGAAATAGCCTTAGCAAGAGACTCTTTTTCTATATCTACGAGATTTGCAAATTGCTTTATATAGCGCACGCGCTCGTCAAAAGGTACTTTTTTCCACATGCTAAAAGATGTGCGGGCGTGTTCGATTGCTTCATGGATGTCATTGTCTGTAGCGGCTCTAGCTTGCCATACCTCTTTTTCTGTAGCTGGATTATACGATACAATATTATCCCGCATAGACACAGATCTGATCTCCTAATCCCACCTCTAAACCTCGAGCCACATCATGATCAATACATGCTTTTTGATCGTCTAATTTCTTGAATTTTGCAACACAAGCACGAAAGTCAAGGCGAGTATTGCTGATAAGCACCTCGTTTTCTGCTGTATATGCTGTTTTTTGGATGTCAGTTACGGTCAGCCTCACACTCTTCTTGATGGCATGGATCTCCTCTTTTTGGGCGCGAAGTTTCGGGCCTCCATCGAAAATATCTATTTCATCAGTGGCGCTAAATCCTTGCCTTGAGAGCAGAGATAAGGCACCTTGAGTGTGTGTGTCAACAGCGCCAATCGCACGCTGCACCTGCTCCGGCAGCAAAGAGACGTAGATCGGATATTTTGGCAGAAAATCGGAGATAAAGCTTCTTCCATAGTGCAGCATCTCATGGATCTGGTTCAGCGGCATGTTGAAAAAGTGTCTGCCCAATCCTTCCCAAAAGGGACTAGAGTCATCTTCTCCAATAGGTCCTCGCAGTTCTGCAAATAAACTTCCGGTAAAACGCCGTGGAAAGCAAGAAATGAAAAGAAACCTTGCAAGAGAGAGCAGTTTGCCGCAGCCAACTTTGCGGTATTCTGGCAGCACAAACAACGAGCAGACTTCTGATGGGCCTCGCACATAGGAGACTCCGGAGAGAATTTCTACATGAGGCACAACGGCAGGATGATGAGAATGTACGGCCAGACGCTCCCTGCGAAAAAAATAAAGAGGCTCTTTTCCTTCAGCAGTTGCAATAATGGCGGAGACCCCCACAAGTTTATGAGAGTTCATCTCTTCTGCTACAAAGGTGTAGATTTCTCGCTTTGGCAGTTCTACATTAACGGCAAAGGATTCTAACGAAGTGATCAGACGCTGTTCGAGTAAGCGCTTGTCTTTTGGCAAAGTATAAAAACCAAGATGGGCCTGGCTGGCAAGAGAGCAAAATTGGTCAAAATCTGCCTGTCGAATAGGCCTGAAAATAATCATAAGCTGCTTCCTATGATATCCATAATGGGGTTGATATGGACCAGATCAAGCGCGCCTACAGGGAGTAAAAAGCGAAGACGTGTTGGCTTGTCTCCTGCTATAAAGGCAATGACACCGTTATCAAAGAGTCTACGAGCAAGCTGCTTGACTTTATCGGCATCTCCTCCATAAGGGGTGCACGCTACCATTCCCCCAATGCCATATGGGCCTTCAAGGTCTTTTTTAAAGTGCATCAATCCTTCTACAAATGCTTTGTGAAGGGTGGCGATTTTGCCCTGTGGACCTAGAAAATCACCTTCTGTGATCTGTTTGAGCATGAAGAGTGTGGTATGAATGGCGCTAGTGCTGGCAGTAAATGTTTGACTCAAAAGGCCCGCTTTTGGACAAAATGCTTCGGTAAACAAAGTAGCTGGTGCTTGCGCTACTTTCCCAATAGAGACAACATCTACCAATCCCTCTAAGCCAAAATATTGGAAGGCAAACAGCTTTTCTGTGCGAGCAAAAGTCTGCACTTCATCGATCCATACTGCGATATTATGTTCTTTAAGTAGGGCGATAATCGCTTTAAAATACTTCTCTGATCCGACCCAAAAGCCGCCTTCTCCCTGGATTAATTCAAAGCACATGACGGCATGCTGTTTTGGATAACGCCAGAGGTGCTTTTTGAGAGTGCTTAGACTGCGCTCGAGGCTTTCCTCGGGACGGCTTGCATCATAAAATGGAATATAGTCTACTTCCACACAGATCGGCAAGTTTTGGCGAAAGGCAGGTTTGTCTGTGATTGAAGATAAGACGAGGCTTCTTCC
>CAYOTQ010000020.1:0-11859 GCA_964406915.1 uncultured bacterium | reverse complement strand
CCTTTCGAACATCCTCTATGGAAACAGTACCCTGCACTAAAGGGCGAAAGGGAGATGAGAGAGCATCTGTGTCTACCTGCGAGCAGTCTGTCAGCGCCTGGCCAAAACCATATGACAAAAAGCAGGCCAGAAAGAGTGGTAGAAGAAAAAGAGCCGTTTGAAGAGTGCTCATTTCAATATTGCCAAGAGCCATGCCTGTCACTCCGGCCATACCAGAGACAAAAAAGAGATACGGCCTCATCGTCACGAGATAGGCTGTTACAAATTCAAGAGAATATATTGGGAATTTTTTCATTGTAATCACATTAATTGTTTAAACATGTATTTGGTAAAAAAATTATAGGTTGTCTTGTCGGACCTTTCTTAGCAACAGCAGTAGAAGCTGCACCTCATGCTCCGTCATATGCTGTAAGTTAGCTGCACAAAATTGACTGAGGGGCTGGTCAATTGCCTCTACAAATGCACGGCCTTCTTCAGTAAGATGCACCATTACTACCCTTCTGTCTGTATCGAGGCGCTCTCGTCTTACATATTTTGCTTTTTCTACGCGGTCAATCAGACGAGTAATGTCCGGTAGTTTCTGAAACATGCGCTTTGCAATTTCCAAAGTTGGCAGTGACCCGCGGGCGGCGCGTAAAATACTGAGCACATTAAACTGCTGAGGTGTGAGTTGATACTGTTTCAAGAAAGTCTCTAGCTTGTTATGAACAAGCCAACCTGTTCTCTCTAAGCTCTCTGCAAGCTCTTCTGCGATATTTGGATAGGTCTTTTTCTCTCTTGGATAAGGCACTATTAGCCTCCTTTTTCCTTTAAAGCTACTCCAATATTGATTGTTGTAACAATTAATGTCAACAGAACGCCGCTTGATTTATTGATTTAAATAATTTTCTATAATACAACGAGAAAAAATAGAGGAAAAATAGGATAGATGTCTCTAAATGCTGATAGACCGCTTACAACACGAGAAGAGGTGATGCAGTTTGTCGATGACTGCAAATATGCCTCCGCTCAGCCAACAATTACTCGAGAAGACAAAGCTAAAATCGCCTCCGTTTTCTTCAATCAATTAGCAAAGCTTCCTGAAACACTCTTCGATCGTCGGCTTATCCAAAAAAACAGCTCTCTTGAAAAACTGTTAGCCGAGGAGCTCCAGCAACAAACTGGGCATGCCAAAAGTCTTATTACCCTTCGCCATGAGTATGAACAATTGTGTCTTGCACGGCAGGAGGCCTTATCTCCTTCAGAAAAGGCAACAATTGGCGATACGCTTCTTGACCTGATTGAAAAAGAAGCACTATTGGCACTCAAACTGGGGATTCAGCCAAAAGCTGCAGGGGAGGCATCAACAGCCTTCTTCCTCAGAGATTTACAAGGCAAAAAAATCGCTATTTTTAAACCAGACGAACTAGGGCCTCGAGCAAAGAACAATCCAAAATTAAGTTCTCGAATCAAGACCTTCTTTGCAAAACATATTTTCGGCTTTCGTTCCATTCGACAAGCCAGGCAGCGAGTTGGAGAAGAATTTACCTATCTTGCATCAAAATCTATAGGGGTGATGACAGTGCCTCCAACGAAAATCACCGCTATTCAAGCAAACTTGCTGCTCCCGAATATGGATAAAGTACTGCGTGGATCTCTGCAAGTATTCGTAGAAGGCATCACACCTGCCGGCGAGGTTTTGCATAAGAAGGCTCCTAAAACATTAGACATCATCATCAAATATTTCCAAAAAATAATTTATGGAATTATTGCCACGGTGACTAAGGCTCCCCTGCGTACAAAAGAATCAGCAGGGACTCTTTCAGCCGAAGAAACAGCCATATCCACAAGACTGCTGCTGCCTTTTGCTGCGGTGGATTTCATTACCGGCCAGATCGACCGTCACTGGAATAATTGGATGCTCTCACTGCCAAAAACAACAGCAAGCAAAGAGAGTGCAGAAAAAGCGAGTGCAGACAATGGACGAATCGGGATCTCCGTGCAGCGTTTATTTGCCTGTGATAATGGCAAGTGCATTGTCGCCATTGATAATGGAGCTTGTGCTTCTGTAAACTATCCAGGAGAAATTGAAGACAGAAATCAATACCTCTGGTCAGAACTTGACCTCTCAAACATCATCGTAGCAGATGAATGGCAAAAGCTGAAACCTGAACCGGAGCCTGATTGGCAACAAAAAATAATGCATAACTTGCTGCAGACCGGCCTTGCAGAAGACGCTCCTGATAGTGAAGAAAGCCAAAAAAAAAAGTTGGAAGAGCAAATCATGCAGATTGTAAAGAGTGTGCAACGCTCTCCTCCCTCTTTGGAAGGAATCAAACAAATACTCTCAAAAAAAATCACAGACCCTAAACTTCTGAGAAGAATATCAAAACTCACCTCCCAACTATGTGCAATGAAAGAGCGCCTTGCAGTATTTGAGATATTTACTGACCCGCCGGAAAAGCACAGAGATTACTTTACTCTGAAAGCGCTTGGGCAAATACGCACTCGCGCCGATTTTCAGAGATTTTGGAAAATCGTCGACACCATGTATTGACACCATGTAAAGTAAGGGACATGAACGATGTAAAACGACTTTTTTTTGGCCTTGAGGTAGCATGCCCCTGGCCAAGCAGATGGCCGAACGGCAGGCGTATTCAGGAAGCAAACAGACACCAGACAGTTGCTTTTTTAGGCGCTTGCAATTTGCCCGCTCTTCTACATCGCATCAAAGAAATACCTCTTCCCCCATTTTCTGTAGGACCTACCGGCATTTTTGATAAATGCCTCTTCTTTCCAGCAAAGGCTCCACGCTGTGTTGCCTGGCATATCGACTGGCTGCACTCCAGCATGGCGATGAAGGAATATTCTCATGCCTTGCATCACTGGCACGAAATAGAGGCCCCCAGGCACGAATTTTGCCCTCATGTGACAGTATGCCGCACGCCATTTGAACAACAGGAATGGAGACAGGCCTTTAGTCCGTCCGCACTTTATGGCACTTCGCTACATTTATATGAAAGTCTGGGTCATTCTCACTACCAATCACACTGGAAACATTCATTTATAGAACCCTTTGTTGAAATTGAACACACAGCCGATATGGCCTTTTTATGCCGGGGTACGTGCCTGCAGGAGCTTCTGGTAAATGCTCAGATCGCTCTTGCCTTTCGATTTTCGGAGCTTTTACCCTTGTGCCGCTTTGATACCAACGTGCATACTTTGGATGAGGTAGTGGTATGCCTCAATCAATTGATCACACGCGCCGATATTGAAATTGGCAGCCCCCTTAAAGCTGTCAGTTATGCTGGTTCTGTGCGCGAGATCGGGCCAAATCTGCTGGAATGGGAGATGATTGTCGATGTCTGAACAAAACAAACCTGAACACCGCAAAATCGCTCCAGCTACCTACCTAATCCCTCGTGAAGGCGGCATGTTGGTTCCTGGTTTAGTGATTGCTTCTGATCTTCTGATGAAAGAGCTGGCCGGAGATAAATCGCTCGACCAGGTTCGCCATGTTGCCCACCTTCCCGGCATTGTCAACTATAGCATCGCTATGCCAGACATCCATTGGGGGTATGGTTTTCCAATTGGAGGTGTCGCTGCCACCGATTGCGAGACAGGAGTGATCAGCCCGGGCGGCGTTGGCTATGACATTAATTGCGGAGTGCGCCTGGCAGTCATTGACGAGTCATTTAGCAGCCTCTCTGCGTCTAAAAAAGAGCAGCTGCTCAAAACCATCTATTCCCTCGTCCCTTCAGGAGTTGGCCACAAGCACACAAAGAAAAAATCACTCACCCTCGATGATTATAGAGCGCTGACAACAAATGGTGCACGCTGGTCTGTGGAGCAAGGATATGGCTTTGCCCATGACTTAGAGTATACAGAGAGCCATGGACGCATTGACAGAGCAGACTTCTCGTGCGTCTCCTCACTTGCTACCCAGCGTGGAATGGACCAGCTTGGCACTATTGGTTCCGGCAACCATTTTGTAGAGATTGGCGAAGTACAGACGCTCTTTGATGCCGATGTAGCTGCCAAATGGGGTGTGACTCAGGGTCAAATCTATGTCCTCATTCATTCCGGCTCTCGAGGCTTTGGCCATCAGGTATGCCAAGACACCCTCGATAGTTTTATCAAACAAGGATATGACAAAAATCTGCCGGAAAAGCAGCTTGTGGCTGCTCCTATTAAAAGCACAGCCGGCCAGCACTACTTTCATGCCATGGGCGCGGCTGCAAATTTCGCCTTCAACAACCGCCAGCAGATTCTCCATGCCGTTCGCCAAGCGTTCCACCAGGTATGCCACATTGCCCCTGAACGTCTGCGTATGATCTATGATGTCTGTCACAATATCGCCAAGATTGAAGAACATGAGGTGCAAGGGGTCAAAAAGAAGCTCTGTGTTCATAGGAAGGGCGCAACGAGGGCATTTGGCCCTGGCGCCGAAGAGCTCAACCCTCTCTATAAAGCCACAGGCCAACCAGTGCTCGTCCCTGGCGATATGGGCAGAGCAAGCCACCTGATGGTGGGACAAGGCAGCAAGCTCACATGGTGCAGCGCCTGTCATGGAGCAGGACGCAAAAAAAGCCGTATGCAGTCATCAAAAGCATGGCATGATAAAGACCCTATCAGCTACATGGCCTCGCAAGGAGTTACAGTCATGGCCTGCTCGCCACGTACTGTGACAGAAGAGATGCCCGATGCATATAAAGATGTCGATGCCGTAGTAGAAGCAGTGCAAGAAGCAGGCCTTGCCCGAATGGTGGCCCGTCTCAAACCACATCTTGTTATTAAAGGCTAGTGCTCTGTATCAAAAGTTTTAGTTGTTCAAGAAATAGCAAATGCCTATAAGCCGAAATTTACATACCCGTAAAGGCTTATGGACACAGTAGAAATCCTCATCAAGGGAATCATCATCATCTCATTGCTCTTTCTTGCTGCCGCCTATATGACACTCTGCGAACGGGTGCTCATGGCGCGGATGCAGCTGCGCCTCGGACCAAACCGCGTTGGCCCGTTTGGACTTCTCCAACCTATTGCCGATGGCCTCAAACTTTTGACAAAAGAGCGCTTTCAGCCAAAGGGCGTAGAAAAATTTACCTATTGGCTGGCACCTAGCATCTCTGTATTTATTGCTCTGGCTGTCTTTGCGCTTATTCCCTTTGGAGATTCCATCGAACTTTTTGGCCGCCAGATATCCCTCAAAATTGCAGACATCAATGTTGGCATCATCTTTCTACTCGCTATGACTTCTCTTGCCGTCTATGGCGTTGTCCTAGCTGGCTGGTCATCAGACAATAGATACTCCCTGCTGGGAGGACTTCGAGGAACAGCTCAGATGATCAGCTACGAAATTCCCATGGGGCTGTCCTTACTCACCGTCATTCTTTCGGCCGGCACCCTCAATCTCTCTGAAATTGTTGCCGCACAAAAGGATCACTGGTTCCTTTGGACAAATCCCATTGGATTTCTTGTCTACCTTATCACCGGCTTTGCAGAGACAAATCGCGCTCCATTTGATCTTCCTGAAGCAGAACATGAGCTTATAGGCGGCTATCATACCGAATATGGCGGCATGAAGTTTGCTCTCTTTTTTCTTGCTGAATATGTCAACATATTGGCAGTGTCTGCCATATGTGTGACGCTCTTTCTTGGAGGCTGGCATGGTCCGGGTAACATTCCCCTTCTCTGGTTTTGCCTGAAGTGCGCCCTCTTTATTTTCTTTTTCATTTGGGTACGAGCAACGCTGCCACGACTACGCTATGACCAGCTGATGAGCTTTGGCTGGAAAGTCCTCATTCCTGTTGCTACAGTAAACCTATTAGTAACCGCCTACTTTGTGTTGGTGTGAGATGAAAAAACAGATTGCTCGAATACTGGCGATGCTCCGCGGCCTTCTCATCGTTGGCAAATACGCCTTTCGAAAACCTATCACAGTGCGCTATCCGGAAGAAAGGCGCAAGCTGCCAATCGTCTCCAGGGGTCGTCATTTTCTGACAAAATGGCCGGATGGAAAGGAGCGCTGCGTGGGCTGTGAGCTCTGTGCCATCGTCTGTCCCGCTCAAGCGATCTATGTTAAGCCAGCAGCAAATAAGCCAGGAGAGCAGCATTCGCATGGCGAGCGTTATGCCAAAGATTTTCAGATCAACATGGCTCGCTGTATCTATTGCGGTCTTTGTGAAGAGGCATGTCCTACAGGGGCTATTGTTCTTGGCAACTCCTACGAGCTTGCAGGATATACGAGAGAGTCTCTGATCTTCACAAAAAATGAACTTAACGAAAAATATCCTGGCGAATCAGGACGCGACCCTAATCGAGAGATTTAATATGACTGTGCAATCGATATTGGGCCTTCTCATCATTGTCTCATCATTCGGTGTGATTCTTGCTCGAAAGCCTGTTCATTCCTGTCTTTCCTTTCTCTTCACGCTAATTTCCCTTTCCGCTCTTTATCTGCAGCTGGAAGCACCCTTTATTGCCGGCATGCAGCTGCTCGTCTATGCTGGAGCTATCTTGGTTATCTTTATGTTTGTCATCATTCTCTTCCAAGATGCCTATCAAGCTATCAAACAGTATCCAGCCAAAAGTACGCCTTTATGGCAAACTGTCGCAGCCCTGCTCTTTGTAGCAGTCTCTGTTGCTATTGGCAAACAGATAGCCCCTCTTTTACCAGTTCCAGAAAAGCTACCGGCTGGCTATGGGTCTGTAGAGGCTCTTGGCCGCGCGCTCTACATCGATTTTTTCTTCCCTTTTGAAGCTGTAGGCCTACTCTTTCTTGTGGCAATTGTAGGGGCTCTATATATAGGAAAAAAGGTATAAGGATATGGAAAGTTCTCTCTTTTTCATCATCAGTATCGCCATGTTTGTCATCGGCATCCTCGGCATTCTGGCAAAACGCAACGCACTGATCATGTTTTTATCTATTGAACTGATGCTCAACGCTTCCAACCTTCTCTTCGTAGGCTTTTCCAGAAGCTGGGGCAATCTTTCTGGTCTTGCCTGGGTATTTTTTGTGTTAGTGTTGGCAGCTGCCGAAGCTGCGGTAGGCCTTGCCATTATCATCAATCTCTTTCGCTCAAAGCAGGTAGTTGATGTCGACCAATATAATGATTTGAAGGGATAGGTATGGCTCTTATCTTATGGACAGCTCTCTTTTTTCCTTTAGCTAGCTTTCTCTTTATCCTACTCACAAGTCCGTCTCGAAAAGCTGTTATCTGGCTTGGACCAAGTGCATGTCTTGTGCCATTTTTTTGCTTTCTTTTTCTTTTTTCTACACACGTTCAGCCGTTTGAGACCACACTCTTCAATTGGATTCACACACAGGCAATCAAGGTAGATTTTACGCTGCATCTCGACCAGCTCTCTTTATTGATGGGAATGATCATCACAGGCGTCGGCTTTTTGATTCACGTCTACTCAGTCGGCTATATGGATCACGAACCAGACATCTGCCGATTTTTTGCCGTGATGAATTTTTTCATCTTCAGCATGCTGCTGCTCGTTCTTGCTGCCGATCTCGTGGTTCTCTTTATAGGCTGGGAAGGCGTAGGCCTTGCCTCCTATCTTCTGATTGGCTTTTGGTTTGATCGTCCTGCCGATGAAAAAGCTGCCAAGAAAGCCTTCATTGTTAACCGTATTGGCGATCTTGGATTACTTCTGGGACTGCTGCTTACCTTTTCCCTCTATGGCACTTGCCACATTCAAGAAGTATGCGCCAAGGCAGGTCCTACTATGTATATGACTCTCTTAACGGTTCTTATTTTTTGGGCAGCGACTGCAAAATCGGCTCAAATCCCGTTACATGTATGGCTTCCTGATGCCATGGAAGGCCCTACGCCTGTCTCTGCCTTGATTCATGCCGCTACCATGGTTACTGCAGGCGTCTATCTTGTTGTGCGCTTGCATCCTCTCTTTACCCTGGCTCCCTGGACACTCGAGCTCGTAGGCTATGTTGGAGCGGCCACATCCCTCTTTGCAGCTCTGTGCGCCACAAGCCAAAAAGATCTCAAACGGGTGCTGGCATATTCTACTATCAGCCAACTTGGTCTTATGTTTGCAGCTTGCGGTGTGAGTGCCAACTTGGCAGCTATGTTTCATCTCACCACTCATGCCTTTGTAAAGGCGCTGTTGTTTCTTGCTGCCGGCAATGTCATCCATATGATGCATGGCATCACCCTGATGGAAAAAATGGGTGGCCTTGCCAAGATATTTTCTACAACCAATATCCTGTTTCTTATTGGAGTACTTGCCATGGCAGGCATTCCCCCTCTTGCGATTTTCTTTAGCAAAGATATGATTTTGGAAGAGCTGACACGCAATAAGGTGTGCTACTTGCTCGCAGCTTCCACTTCTCTTCTGACAGCCTTTTATCTCATGAGAGCCTACCTACTCGTGTTTCAAGGACCTTGCCATGATACAACCTTCAAAGAAGCTCCAAAAGTCATGCTCATTCCAGTATCCATTTTGGCATTTCTATCGACGATAGCAGGCTTTTTCCTGCCATTTCATTTTACGCCAAGCGTGTGGGTCTCTCTTACTGTCGCCCTCGTTGGCGTCGGCACAGCCTTTGTATTCAATCAGACCTGGTCATGGTTTTTTCATGCCTTTTACATCGATACACTCTACAACTGGATAGTAGTGCAGCCCATGCATTTCATTGCAAAAAGCGTTGCAAAAATCGTAGAACCAAAGGTATTTGAAACAAGCATGCGACGGGTTGCGGAGATTTCCTATAAGACAGCAGATCTTATGCAGGAAGCACAAAATGGCCAAATCCGCTCCTATATTGCCTGGATGGTCACCGGTGCGGCGTTTCTTATCATTTACGTAGTATTTGAGGGTGTGTGATGTCGCCACTATTGCTTTTATTTCTTATTCCCCTTGCAAGCAGTGTGCTTTTGTTTTTGAAGCCATCGCGTCTTTTGGCACTGATGACAAGCCTCATCCCTCTGTTTATGCTCATCTCTCAGCCAAGCCAATGGCTAGGCTGTAGCTACAACATCTCCTGGATACCTTCTTTGGGGATTCATTTTCAGCTCTCTATTGACTCTCTGTCTCTTCTTTTTTTATATCTTGTGAACGCCATTGTGCCGATCTGCATACTCATCGCCCCCAACTATGGACTTATCCTCCTGCTGCAAGGCCTTTTGATTGGTTTTTTTACCTCTCAAGACCTGGTATGCTTTACCTTTTTCTTCGAAGCTATATTGCTTCCCCTTTATTTCATTGTACGCATATGGGGAGGAGAGAAACGAAAACGTGCGGCTCTGCTCTTTATCACCTATATGCTGGCAGGATCTGTCCTCATGGTAGCCGCGCTTCTATCTCTTTATGTGTCTTATGCAAGTTTTGATCTCAAGGCGCTCATAGGCACTATAGATGAGACGCCTGTTGTATGTGCCATCTTCTTGGCTGCCTTTCTCATCAAGACACCTCTCTTTCCCTTTCATGCCTGGCTGCCAGACACCTACTGCCAAGCACCAACTTCCGGAACTATCCTTCTCTCAGCACTACTCTCCAAAGCAGGCATCTACGGTATTTTGCGTGTGTCAATGCCTCTATTTCCTACGTTGATGACTCTTTGGAGCCCCTATCTGCTCTGTTTTGCCATCGCCGGAGTCCTCTATGGCGCCTTTGCTGCCTATGGACAGACAGACTACAAACGGCTGATTGCCTATTCCAGCCTGTCGCATGTCAATTTTGTGCTGGCAGGGCTTTTTGTGAGTGATCAAATGGCCCATAGCGGCGCAATCCTCCAAGCTATCAACCATGCCATCACAGCTACCGGCCTCTTTCTTGTGGCCGGATGGCTCGAGAAGAGGCTCAATAGCACGTCTATTGGCAGTACATCGGGACTTGCTCTTTCAACCACAAGGCTTTGTTGGCTCTCGCTTTTCTTTGTCTTGTCTGCTGTTGCACTGCCCGGCCTCAATACCTTTGTCAGCGAACTGCTGCTACTGTATGGAGTATTTCAAAGTAATATGTGGCTAGCTGCGCTTTTAGGCTCCACAGTGATTCTTTCTGTTATGTATATGCTCAGGTGGATGCATAGTCTCTACTTTGGTATTTGCCAAAGCAAATCGCCTGACATTAACAGCTATGACCTTGCAATTGCAGCGCCACTGGTCATCGCCATTTTATGGCTTGGCATGTACCCGCATCAAGCTCTCAAATACGTTGAAGTTGCTGCTCAAACAATCAGGGGGTAATCAGTGATTCCAGAACTAACAGGTGCTGACTATTGTGCGCTCATGCCCTTTTTGACTCTCTTTCTCACCGCGCTTCTTATCCTTTTTCTAGACACTTTCTTTGCCTCATACACCAGAGTGCTCTCATTCGCTACTGCTACAGGATTACTGGTAGCACTCATCGGCAGCTGCAACGCCTTCTCGAGCACCAACAGCCTGCTCACTGCATGGATAAGCTTTGATTTTCTCTCGACATTTTTTGCTATACTCTTTCTTTCTATAGGCCTTTTTATCCTGGCTATAGGAGAGCCCTGGTTCAAACAGTACCAGATAGGAAAAGCGGAATTTTATTTCTTCGTCGTCTCGTCTCTCTTTGGCCTGCTGCTGATTAGCTCTGCAAAAGACCTCTTGACTCTTTTTCTTGGCCTTGAGACGCTCTCCATCGCTCTCTATGTGCTCTGTGGTTATGTAAAAAGATGGCAGCCATCTCACGAGGCAGCCTTCAAGTATTTTCTTTTAGGCTCCGTCTCTACGGCATTTTTACTCTTTGGCATCGCCCTCGTCTATGGAGCAGTAGGCTCTACAAGCCTGGAGAGACTCGCTTCCTTTCGTGCCGACGCTTCTGCTCTCTTTTTTACCGGTATTACTTTTGTTACGCTCAGTCTTCTGTTTAAAGCAGCTGTTGTGCCTTTTCATATGTGGGCGCCTGATGTATATGCAGCCGCCCCCAATCCGGTCGTTGCCTTCATGGCTGTTGCGACAAAAGCAGCGGCCTTTGCCGCCCTTATTCGCCTCTCTCTTTCTACTTTTACAGACTTGACTCCTATATGGAATCATCTCATAGCCATACTTGCCTATCCCACACTTATCTATGCAAATTTTGTGGCCCTCAAACAGCAGCAGCTCAAAAGGTTCTTTGCCTACTCAGGTATTTCTCATGCAGGCTTTGTCTTGATAGGCCTTGCTGCCCACACGCCTTTAGCCACAAATGCGATTCTCTCTTATCTTATAGTCTATTCAATTGCCACACTTGGAGCATTTGCCATCCTTGCCTTGATTGATGAAAGTAAGGAAGGGACTACTATTTACGATCTTCAGGGATTGATCTACTCATCACCATGTCTTGCTAGCATCTTCTGTATCTCGCTTCTCACACTTGGCGGTATTCCTCCTACAATCGGTTTTTTTGCAAAATTTTCTGTTTTAAAAGAGGCTTTTTCAGCGGGATATTATGGACTGGTCGTAGTGGGACTGCTGACCTCTATCGTGTCAGCATTTTACTATCTTAGAATCATTGCTTTTCTCTTCACGCGCAAGCAAAGCAAGCTTTCAGTTGCCGCCTCTATTACTACATTTACTGCAGCAGCAACCTCTTGTATTGCAATTATTACTACATCATTTTATCCTGAATTACTATTCACGCTACTTGCGATCAATTAATTGATCGAATAAAGTATTTGTTTAATGGAGTTTTCTTTCATGACAAATACTAATGGAATTTACAGTTTTCCTCCCAGTCACATTCGACGCACAGATATCCCTGATGGACATTCGCGTAATGCCCCCTCGCCAGAGTTTCACTCGTGGTTCTCCGATCTGGCTGCCATTTTGCCTCAAATGGAAAACTACTCCCTGTTTGAAACAGCAGCTATCTGTCAACCTACTGCTTTCACAAATAAACTCAAGACAG
>CAYOTQ010000019.1:5162-12176 GCA_964406915.1 uncultured bacterium | reverse complement strand
TTGATCGGTTGCTAATTTTGGGCAGAAAGTAGACTGTATCAAAAGTCCCTACGCAGGCTTTCTCTGAGCCTACAACTTCCTGAGGGGGTAATGCCCTTCAGGAAACCTACAAAACCTCTCTTCCATCAAGAATTTGCTCAGCTCGTCAAGGTCATCTTTTGGGTCATCCAGACAAAATTCTAAGAACGAACTTGCTTCTGTTCAAGACGCTCATATTCTGCACTCTAATGTGAATAGAGATTGATTACTTGGGTTGTATATATGCCAAAGCACGTTTGACCATCTCTGATTCATCGGCATCTGCACGATGATGAAAGCGGATGCCTTGTTGTTGCATAAGTGAAATTAATCGCTCGGGCTCTATCCATTCAATAATGCTGCTAGCCTCAGGATCATCGCCATTGCGTTTTGCTGGGTCCCAGGAGAGTAGCCTGCAGGCAATATAGAGCGTTGTTTTGTCAAAGGCGAGCTTTTGGTCCGGGAGATATCCAGAAAGGGATCCAAGAAAGGCAACAGGTTCTGCAGTAGCTCCAAATTCTTCTCTAAGGCCACGTTTGAGGGTCATCATAGGAGTCTCTTCGTTTTCCATGCTTTCTCGCATCAAAATATAGACATCTTTATGCCCCAGAATTTCGGGAAAATGGTGGCAGGCGATGCGGCCTTGTTCATCAAAAAGCACCGCGCCTATCGATAGATGGTAAGGTTGGCTGCGGCTTGCTTGAAAAAAGGCAGGTGCGCAGCTCTCTTTAGTGCTGCAACAGATGGTCGCACAGATCGTTGCGGTACAGATAGCGAGATACTTCATATTGTCTCCCTTTTAATTCACGGTGAGTACATCAAAAATGGAGGAAGAGAGGATTTATTTGCAATATGTTAGCTATTAACCTGAGTTCTGGGTTTCTCTCTTTGATTGTTTGAAAATTCACATAACAAAAAAATTACAATAAAAAATAACTCAAATTAACTATAAATAATTTGATTTGAGATAATTCAATTTTAATAATATAATAGCTATTTTGTTTTAATATATAAAGTAATAGGCGGATAACTATGTGGGTTTATTCAGACGGAATGATAAATTGTCTTCGAAAAACAGACTGCGAGAATTCTCAATCTATTGTACCTCAGCAAGTTGTAGTTAAAGAAAAGGGAAATAGCAAAGCGAATTTGGTAGTAGAAGGAGTGTTAACAGCCGGTATTAATGGCGGTGCGGTTGCGGGCTTGGCGACAAGTAGCAATTCAAAAGATATTATCTCTCTAGCTTCTGCCCAAATCATTACAACAACTGCAAAAAATTGGATAAAAAAAGCAAAGCTTCCAAAAGTTGTCACCTATCCTCTACTTGTCGGCTCTGGAGTGGCGGCATTTTTCTTAGGGGCTTCCATTGTTTCAGATATCTGTTTTACCGTTGCGGTTAAACATTTCAATAAAGATATGAAAGATCTGATAAAAGGAAAACCCATCCGATTGATTCTTTCTGAGGGAATTCAAGAAAATGTAAAGCGCCTGGAAAAGGTAAAAAAATGCTGTAGTGGTGGGCAGCATAGCGACACATTTACCCCTTCTGTCAGTGAGCTACAAGCCATGTCCGACGATGTGGCAGAGCTGTCACAGGCATTTTCTCAGCTCTCTGTAAAGGGTCAGGAAGACTCTCCGGAGGAGAGGATGTATGTCATCGATGTTGAAGAGAAGGAGATCACTCTTGAACAGATAGAAAGCGACATCAAACAACTTCTTCTTCAAATTTCAGAAGATATATCCACTACTGCTGATGCTGAAAAGATTAAGGGACTACTAGAAGACAAGCTCAAGGACATTCAACTGATCAAAGAAAAAATGTCTCGTCCGGCGGATGCTGAAGATGAGATCGATGATAGTGAAAGTGATGATATTGAATGGACGCCGCCTCCAAAATGGGTCCAAATTGCTCTTGTTAGCGGAGTGACATTGGCAGGGGGGCTTTGCTACTCCCTTTTGCCACTTCCAAATACCGGCATGGAATTGATGGGAACGGCGTCAAAGATGGCCACTGTAGCGCTCCGTAAATTCCCTCTCGTTCCTGCGGACGGTGCAGCAGCCATTGTCGGTGGATCGGGTGTTGGGATCAATTATGCAGTCACTGGAGCTGCATTGGCAGGTCCTCTCGTAGGCCCTGTGCTCTCATTTCCTCTTGATGTCGCCACTGACAATGTAAAGATGTATATGAAGGGTAAGGCATATGATCGGCCAGTTTTACCCGAAATGCCGTGCAAAGGTAAACAAAGGGTAGAACAAGAAAGTTTAGTGATCTTAGTTGCCGAAGAAGAGCAGGCAGAAAATGGAGCAGAGCTGGTAGAGAATAAGGAAAAGAAGAAAGAGAAAAAGAAAAAGCCAGAGCCGCCATCTTCTTCAATACAGACCGGTATCCTTGTCACCGATGCAGTGATTGCTGTTGGCGCCAACATGGCACAGCCTGCAGGCGGCATGCTCCCAAGCAAGGCCATTAGCCTCTTTACAAGTCTCTTTGATATGTCCTGTATCAGAGGTCGTAGCAGCCCGAAAGAGCTGGTGGGTCGCGTCGCTGGATATGGAGGAGCATTTGCTGCGGCAGCTCTCTTTGATGCTATGGTGGCAGCGCCTGTAAAAATGACAAAGATTGTAGGCAGCTCAGTCATGAAGCTGGCAGCGTCAAAAGAGATCAAAAATATCAGCAATCTTGATTTTGTTGGAGGCTACCAGCATCTCAAGGCAAAGATAAAAGGTTGCTCTGCTACTGGTGCGGATGATTGAGAAGATGGCACTGCGGGCATCGAGAAAGTACACTTGAAGCCTCATCGAGATACGTAAACGCACAAAATTCACACGTCCGGTGACTGAGTGAAAAGTCAGTCACCTTCTTTTTTCGCATTTTGATATGGTTATGCATCCATATGCCAAGGACAATGCCGATGGCAAGTCCCAAATACAAGATACAGGCAGTGTCGGCAAAGATTTCAATCATATGTATTTCAATCGTGTTTCAAAAAAGGCTGTAGTTCTTCTCCGGTACAATAAAATGTCAATATCAGCTGGCCCTCTATTCGCGAGTGAGCAGATGGAGCAAACCGCAAGCGGTGCACCACCATATCAGCACATCTCTGCAGTGTTTTATCCAGCAGCTCTTTACTACGCCTGCATTCTACAATTTTTCCCTCTGCTGCATCGACTGTAATATCATACTCGATGGTATAGCGGCTAGAAGTCAAAAACATTAAGTCATTCTCATACGCCTGTGCTGTGTCAGTAAACAAGCACGAGCCATCTTCTATCAAAATGAGTTTACGTAGATCTCGAGAAAATTTGAGCTGCAACGGATAGAAAGGAGCTGTCTGAGGCAGGGGTCCAAAAGAAGCGGCAAGTTGTTCGGCAGTCGTAGGTGAGTAGCTGCTACTCAGATATGGCAGAGACTGCAGAGGAACTTGCGGTTCAGGAAGCGAGGGGAGAGCAGACAGTGTGTCGAGGCAGACGAGAGATTGCAACTGGGCATTTGCCTCGTCATTTGCAAGAGCAGAGGTGGGTCTTGGGGTCTGTTCCAGCATCAGGGCCACTGGCTGTATAGCAAGCGCCGACTCTTGTACATCGAGCATTTTGATACGAAAAAAACAAAAAATGGCACCATGAATAGCCGCAGACAAGATAAGTGCTTTGACCAGAGGCTGAGAAAAAAAAGAATTTTTAGCGAGCTGCATCATTATCTGCCTGCGTGAAGCTGAGTCTGATGCGCGACGTACATTGCTGCACCTGGGCAAAGAGACGCAAAAATGTCTCAAAATCCACACGACGATCAACATGGAGCATCACAGTGGGGTTGTATTCTGGACGTGCTATTTTTAGGCTCGAGATAACTTCTTGGAGACGTTCTTTGACAGATTCCATGTCGACGATTTCTTTTTTTGATCCTAAGTAAATCACTTGGTCGGCGTCCATAATGACGATTAATTGAGCCAGTCGTGTCGGTTGCTCTATAGGAAGCTGTGGATTTTCAATGACAAGAGACTTGAGAGGTAAAATTTCTGAGGTCACAAGAAAGAAAATCAGCATCAGAAAGATCACGTCGACAAGAGGTGTCAGATCGATTAGGTTGTGACACGGCTTGAGACGGGTAGAAAATCGCATGCTTTACTCGCGCTGCTCGAGCAGGTCCACGATTTCAGCCGCAGTCGCCTGCATTTCAACAGTCACAGCTTCAATACGGCTGGTGAGGTAGTTATATCCAATAACAGCAGGTATTGCCACCGCAAGTCCTGCTGCCGTCGTGACAAGGGCATACTCCATCGCCTCGCCAATCTGTGTGGCAGAAATTTCGACAAGACTGGAGGCGCGCATCTCACCAAAAGCTTTAATAAATCCAAGAACAGTGCCAAGCAGGCCGATGAGAGGCGCAATATGGGCAATAATCGACAAGACGCGAGCATTTTTTTCCATTTTTGCAATTTCGATCATTCCACGCATTTCCATCGCACTTTCAATATGTTCGCGCGCGCGAGTGTGCTTGCAGAGCCCTGCTTTGACAATATTAGCCACAGCACCTGCCTCTTCGTCGCAGATATTCACAGCTTCAGCAATGTTGCCATTTGCAATAGATTTTCTCAGCGATACGATGAGCGAAGCGGTGTCGACATCCACTTTTTTTAGATAGATCAGCCGCTCAAAAAAGACGCCAGCAGCCACAACAGAGCAGAGAATGATGATCACAAGCATGAGATTGAGCTGTGAGATCCAGAGGCCCAAATCTTGACTAAGTTCTTGAAAGAGTGAAAAGAAGTAAGAAATATCTATCATAAAAAAATGATATAGCATTCTGTTTACTTGCTGCAATAGTTTTGTAGTTCGATCTCGGCTATTTTTGCCCACTCACCTCCCTTTTTGATAACTGCTTCAAGTTGCTTGATGGCCAAATCGTTTCTGCCTTTCAGGGCATAAATTTCGGCTCGCAAATACATTGCCTGGACGCGCAGCGAAGATGCCGAGTCATCATTAATTACGCGGGATAAAATATTCATCGCTTTATCAAGCTCATTTTTTGCTCGAAAGACATGGCTTTTTACAATCCATACTTCAAGTAAGAGCTCTCTGCTGATATCTCGGCTCGTTTCTGCCTCTTCAAGTAGAGAAAGAGCAGTCATATATTGCTGCTGCTCTATGTTACTGGCAGCAAGTTCACACAGGGCTTTGATAGTTGCTCTACCTTTCAGCTGCCGATGATGACGTGAATATTCAACAAGGAGCCGGCGCTCTTCTTCTGCCTGCTGCATGAGAGCAAATTGGGAAAAAATACGGCAGCGGAGATAGGAGCTTTGCTGCCAGAGAGAGAAGCTCTCAAGGCGCTTTTCGACAGGCATCTCTTCAATACGCTTTTTGAGTTGATCTGCCAAGGATAAGCTATTTTCAAATTGCTTCAAACGAAAGCAGATTTCTGCTTTTTCTGCTTGAGCATGCATCTGCAGAAGTTGAAGAGGCTCATGAGAGCTGCTTGTGGATATCGCGACATTTAGATAGTAAAGCGCCTCCGCAAGAGTTTTTTCAGAAAAAGAGTGTTTGAGCTCTTGGGCAATATAAAAGCTGGCAAGAGATGCAAACGCTGTCTTGCTGAAAGAGTTGGGCATATTTTTGAGATGCTGGATGGCTGCTGCTTGGCCTGAAAGGTAGGCAGAGTGCGGGAAGATACGAAAATAGCATTCGGCTGCATGCGGCGATGAGGGAAAGTGTGAAAAACAAAACTGGTACTGCTGTTGGATATCGGCAGTCAAGCCAAAGAGCTTTTCTCTGCAGAGTGCAGAAAAGAAGAGTGCCTCACCTTCTGGCGGATACTTAGCAAGCCTCTCAAAAGCATCAAGTGCTTTCGAGTAATCTTTTTTCATAAAAAAATGATGGCCGAGAAGCTGCAGAGCACTAGGAGAAAACTGACCTTGAGGAAAGCGAGTCAGGAGTCTATTAACCGAGGCAGTGAATGCCGTGTCATCTTCTAGGGCATATAGGCATTGACACTCAACCCAGCCAAGAATTTCATCGGGAGAATTTTTGATGCCAGCGGCGGCCTGAGCAAGGACCTTTTTTCGCTCTGCACCTGAACGCTCTGCACCTGAAAGTGTATGTACGGCATACAAAAAGAGTGCTTGTGGGTAGAGATATTGGCTGCGGTATTGCGGCTGGATCACTAATGACCAGTCGTTGGTCAGTTGTGCAAGCAGCATTGAAAGCTGATAGAAAGCATTTGGAGATAAGGGAGAAGAAGAGAGCAATTGCCTCAGCGGCAGCTCCTTTTTTTGATAAAAGAGGGTAGTGCCAAGCGCTACGAAAGCCTCTTCATGAGAGGCATTTGCAAGACACTGCTCCGCTTGGTCAAAAGCTTTCAAGTGAATATAGCAAAGACCTAGAAGGTGCCTGGCTTCAGCCATCCATTCCTGCTCTCGTTTTTCTTCAAGAGATTTCTCAAAATGTTGTATGGCGTTTTGCATAGACGCTTTATCGTTGGCTTTTCGCAAGATCAGATAGCCTTGCAAGTAATGACTTTCTGATAGTGTGTTACTTGAAATGAAAGCTTCTAAGAGATGAGATGCTTTTGCAAAATGACCCTCTTCAATTTCGAGCAAAATTTGCAATGCTTGCGCGCGATGAAAGAGAGTCTCTTGCAGGGGCGAGGCAAAAAGACGCTCAAGGAAAAGATGAGCCGTTGCAAAGTGTTTTTGTTTGAGCGCGCAAAAAGCACACTGCCACAGGGCCTCGAACTGGGTATGTGCAAACGAACAATCAACGAGAGTACATTCAAATAGGCCTTGCGCTTCTTTATATTGCCCCAGATTTTTATAGCACAGCGCCTGTAAAAAACAGCGTTTTATAGCGAAATCTGCGATCGGGTAGTGTTCTTCTTGTTCTTGAAGAAGCTCAAGGGTATGAGCAAAATCCTTTAGACAAAAATGACAGCAAGCGCGCCGGTACTCTATGGCTGCAGCAAGATGAAGACGGGTTTGAGGAGAAATAGTCCAGAGGTTCTCA
>CAYOTQ010000019.1:1259-5152 GCA_964406915.1 uncultured bacterium | reverse complement strand
CGGTATTCTCCAGCCGCAAAGAGGATGTCTGCTTCTTGAGCACTAGAGCGAATAGACTGTTCAATTGCCTTATTTAACAGGACAATCTGTTTGCGATCCGCAGCATTTAAATTGCGTTTTGGCTCTCGTATAAGTTCGCGCATTAGCTCTTGTGCTTCTTTAATTTTATTTTGCACGAGAAAACTTTCTGCAAGATGGCACTTGAGAACTACTCTACAACCATGTAGACTGCGATCCGCAAGAAGTTTCTTGACAAACTCGTGCTGTTTTGAGAACGTTTGAGCTTTTTGATAGGCATGTGAAAGATTCAGCAAAATATCAAGGCGAGTTTGTTGGTCAAGTCTTCGAAAAGAAGCGTCTTGGACAAGAGGTTCTAGTAATTGAATGCCCTCGTCCAAGTTGTGATTGGCAATACATTCTTGTGCTTTTTGTGCAAGATTGAGCGCTTTTGAAGAATGGCTTGTAGCGGCAGCGTGAAGACGCAAATGCTGCCAAGGAGCATGAGACAGAACAAAGATAAGGCATAGGCCAAAATAGGGCTTCATAGGAGGCAAATATTGGTTAAAGGCTGATAAATCATGTTCTAGATCATGTCCGGAAAAGAAAAAAAATGCAAAAAATGAAAAAAGTATTGCACAATAACGTGCACCTTAGATAAGTAAAGAGAATGTCCTTAACGTTATACCATGGAGGAAAACTAGCTTATGGGACTCAACGAAACCGTGAAACACTTGCGAGAATTGCTTGCTGCTATCTCTGTTGACCTGGAAAAGGCAGCAGGAGGCAATAAGGCTGCTTCACAAAGAGTTCGTACTGGCACGATCAGATTAGAAAAGATCGCCAAGAATTATCGAAAAGAATCGATCAATTCTGAAAAATCTGGTGGAGCAAAGCGCGCATCTGCAAAGAAGACTCAGCAAAAAGGCAAAGCAAAAGCAGCTGTAAAGGCTCGTCCAAAAGCGAAAGCTGTGCACAGCCACAAAAAATCAGCAATGATGATGAAGCGTCCGACAGCAAAAATTCCTGTCAAGAAAGCCTAAGTCTATTCAGTAAAGCACATACGGAAGGGGAAAAATTTTTCATTCCCCTTTTTTATTTTCCCCACTTTTTTCATGAATACAGAATTACTTCATATTTCAGCTCTTTCGGACCAAGAAGGATGGGGCGTTGCATACAAGACCCATGTTGATGGCAAACCAAAAGCAGTAGCAGTTCCATACACGCTTGTAGGTGAAGAGGTTCAAGCTTCTTGCTATCGATACAAAGCAAAATCAGGAGCCCGTCTTTTAGGTGTTGTGCAACAGATTGTTCGCCCATCGCCGATTCGCATAGCGCCTCGTTGCCCACATTTTACTTCTTGTGGTGGCTGCACGTTTCAGCATATGCCTTATGAACAGCAACTGAAGTTTAAGGAAGAGAAAATCAGAAAGCTCTTTGCTGGCAGTCAATTTGGCAGCGAAGCAAAATTCAAGACTATTATTGGATGCGCCCAGCCTTGGGGCTATCGCAATAAGATGGAATTTACCTTTTCCCAGGCAAAATCGGGCCAAAAATTTCTAGGCCTTATTCTCACAGCTTCTAAAGGGCGTGTATTTGATGTGCAGGAGTGTCATCTTGTAGATCCATGGATGACAGAGGCGCTTGCCGCCTGTCGCCGCTGGTGGCAGGAAAGCACCCTTGATGCATATCGCTGCACCAACAATTCAGGCAGCCTGAGAACAGTGACCCTGCGCCATGCGAAAAGCTCAGGCGATCGAGTGGTCATGCTCACAGTATCTGCTAATCCCGATTATGCTCTGAAACAAAGAGATTTGGACGCATTTGTCAAAGCGATTACAGAAGTGGCGACTCCTCCTACCGGCTCTTTTTTGACCATTGTCTTACGGCTCCAACAGGTAGCGAAAGGCCGGCAGACACAGTTTTACGAAATGCGCCTTGCAGGACCAGATACCTTTCGAGAATATATTCGAATGCCAGATCGTGACCTAGAGTTTCAGATAAGTCCGAGCAGTTTTTTCCAGCCGAATTCTGAGCAGGCAAGTGTCTTGTATCAGGAAGCGCTTAATCTTGCAGGCTTGACGAAAGAACAGGTGCTCTATGATCTGTATGCCGGCATTGGGGTCTTTGGCATGTGCGCCGCGCACCTTGTCAAACAAGTGATTTCTGTCGAACTCTCTGCAGATAGCTCCTATGATGCAACATGCAATATGACGCGTCTGAAAATTGACAATATGGAAATTTATCGAGCTGATGTTGCTGATCTTCTCGTACGTCAGGATCTTGCCAAGCCAGATGTGGTCATCGTAGATCCTCCAAGAAGTGGCCTTGGCAAAAAGGCAGTGAGCCAGATACAGGCGCTGCATCCTCATACCATTGTTTATGTCTCTTGCAATGCAGCCACGCAGGCACAAGATGTACAGGAGCTGCTGCCTGCTGGTTATCGCATAGAGGTGATCCAGCCGGTAGATCAATTCCCGCAAACTATACATTGTGAAAACATTGTGGTGCTCAAGCGGCTGTAGCCTTCCAGGGGCCTTCTCAGGATTTTCCTTGCTTTTTCAAGGAAAATGGTGCAAAATCTGCCGTGGTTAACGAGGAACAAAACGTTTATGAAATTGCTATCTTTATTGAGTGCTGCGCTGATTTGTAGTCATTCACTGCTACAAGCAGCCGGTGAGCAGACAACCCAAGCCCCAGCAGATCAAGGCCTGATGCAGACGCTAGTCATGATTGGGATTGCCCTCCTGTTTTTCTACTTTATTCTTTGGAGACCAGAGCAGAAACGGCGCAAGGCTATGGACGCTCAACGCAATGCGATGAAAAAGGGCGATCGCGTTACCGCTATGGGCATTTTGGGCACTATCAGCAAAATTAAAGAAGAGACCGTGATTGTTCGCATGTGCGATGGTTCTGAAATTGAGTTTCTCAAAGCAGCCATTTCTGATGTGCATCCAGCCTCTACGGAAAGTGCAAAAGAAAGCTCAAAAGAATAATTTTTTACAATATGCCTCTCATACTGCTCTTTGCACTGATATGTTTGGCAGCGGCCTTTCTTAGCCTCTGGATTGTCCGTACACCCAAAGTATGGGGCGTACTTACTACAACCAGTATCCTGTCCGGGATGATGGCGGGTGTCATTACCTGGACGGGTCTTGTTTTCATTGTGATCCTTGCCACGCTCTGGATTTTGTACAGGAGCGGCTTGTCTTTCTGGGCCTTTCTATCACTGATTGTTCTCAGCATATGTTTTTATCTTCGGGTGATTCCAGGATATGTTCCTTACTTTTTTACCCCGAAATTTGCGATTGGCCTGCAAAATCCGCTCGTAGGCCTCTTTCCACTGGCACTGTTTGTACCTCTTGCAAAGAAGAGAGATGAGTGGAACCAGATTGTAAAAGAGGTCCTCTTTGGCTGTATTGGGATTGGGCTGCTGGCAACTCTTGCATGGGCAAGTGGTGCTGTGCGTCTTGAGTATACAGCTCTTCCATATATGGAGATACGGGCTCCTGTAAATTTCCTGCTGACGTGTGTTCCTGAAGAAGGCTTTTATCGAGGATTTGTGCAGACAAGGCTGTGTGCGTATTTTCACAAAATAAAGCACGGCAAAATAGCAGCGCTTGTGCTCACCTCTCTGTTATTTTCAGTCGCCCATATTTTCTGGAGTCCAAACATTGGCATTTTACTGTTTACATTTCTAGCAAGCTTGCTTTACGGGCTTGTCTATATGCGTTCAGGAAAAATAGAAAGTGCGATTTTCTGTCATTTTCTGTTGAACATGCTCCATATGACCTGTTTTTCCTATCATGCGAGATAAGAGATATGCCAAATTTTATTCATATTACTCATGTAGATGAAATCGTACTTCCTAGTCACTGGGCAAGCGCGTGCAAATT
>CAYOTQ010000019.1:0-1249 GCA_964406915.1 uncultured bacterium | reverse complement strand
TAAAGAGAGAGTGGTTACTGAAAAAGGGCTGCCTGTAGGGTCGGACTATACAGGACGTACTTTCAGAATTGTCGCCAAATATGCACGCGACATCTCCTTTTTTGAACGAGTAGGAAGGCTTTGTATAGGAGCTTTTAGGCTGCTCATTTCCATTGGAGATACTCAAAGAGTCCAATCGGCTGTGCGCTATATTACAAAACATCATGAGGCTGTACGTTTTGCACTTCCCGTTCTTACTGAGCAAGAGGAAATAGACAAGAAAAATGGCCACATCTGGACATGCATCAAGCGTATCCCAAATAAAGACGGTGGCTACATCTACACCTTTCAGGCAAACGACATACATGACAACTTTAAAGCCTTTAGAGAAAAGCTAGAAGAGATCTATCCTGCTATAGAACCACCTGCCGAAATAGATATTCATAGTAACTTTGGACTAATAAAAGAGGAGTTGTTGCAGCTTGGATTTGACACCACACGTATAAGTGATGGGATTTTTCTGCAGGTGCCTGATCGTGAGGCCATACTTGCTAGGTGGGAAGTACTTCGAAAGTCGCGGCAGGATCTGCCAGAATTAGACATAGTTTCTTCAGAAGGAATTGCAGACGATAGCTCATTTATTGATGCGTATCTGAAACACGACGTTCTTCTGTCGTCCGGAATAGAATTTTTGCATGATAGCATCTTTCACGTACTCCCAAGACTTTATCTCATCCTGAATGCAGGCAAGAAGAATGACTATTCCTACGTAGATGCAAAATCGACAGTACGCGACTGGCTACGTCCAGAGTACGAGCGCATCATCATGTGGAAGAAGGCTCTTGAATCTAAGCAGCAAGCAATCGAAACACACACTTTTAAGCGTGATGTCGAGAAAATAGAAGCAGCGCTATCGGCAATTGTCGATGTTATTGCAACCAAGGCAACGTATGATGATTTGAAGATTGTCACCTCAAAGTCTGTGTTAGATCGTTTGATCTTGATATCAGACATTACAGAACATGCTATGTATTGGGAGAAACGTTTTGGCAAAGGTCAAATGAATGGGGAGATAGTCAAAAAGGCATGGGAGCGAATGAACGATTTCTTAAGGCTTGAAAACTCTCAACTGTAAATAAGCGATAGTTTTGAAAAGTTTTGCATTTGCTGATGCAAGTGCCAGGGCTAGCGCATCAAAAACTTGATTGACGATTGCTAGATCAAAAGGAGATGACATTTACTCCAGATTGGGGACATAATGCCCAATCTA
>CAYOTQ010000018.1:0-12991 GCA_964406915.1 uncultured bacterium | reverse complement strand
CATTATTCTGCATTTGCGCGAAGACGAAAACGATCTTCTCAATGGTTACCGTTTGATTCAATATCATTTTGGCCGATCGTGGCGCCTGCTTTGGATACAACAACCTCGTCAGCGATATGCGCGCTATTCCTATTATGCAAAAATTTGGCTTCCCAGTTTCTTTTGATGCCTCGCATTCTGTTCAAATTCCCGGAGGCTGTGGGACAAGTAGTGGCGGCCAGCGAGAATTTATTGTACCTCTAGCGCGAGCAGCTGTTGCAGCAGGCTGCCAGGCAATATTTATTGAATCACACCCTGATCCTGAAAATGCCAAGAGTGACAAGGGCTCTGTCTATCCTTTAGATCAGCTTCAGGCACTTATAAAGTCTCTTGTTGCAATTTATGAGTGTGTCAATGCGTAGTATGGCGTTTCGTGGGCCATTTTTTTTCTGGCTGTTTGTGGTGGCGCTCCTCTGTGCGGCAGTGAGCTACAACACATTTCAAATAACAGCCTTTGATAAAGAAGAGCTTCACAATATGGTCGCCTCGCAGCCAAGAAAGTTGCGTAAAACCCGTTTGCGCTCGGCCCAAGAGCTGACTCGTCAGGAGCGATGGGGAGTCACCAAGAAGATATGGATCAGCGATGGGTCTGATGGACGCAGGCTGATGCAGCTCTCTGGCAGCCGCTCGGAGATCACGGTCGCGGCAAAAAATAAAGACCTTCATTTTATCGAGACCTTTTATGATGTACAGGGAATGATGCAGCAAGAGCTGTTTTACGTCGTCAAAGATGGCCAAAAAGTGCCCATGCAGCGATTTCGCTATTTTGAAACAGACCGCGCGGTTTACGACTTTCAGACGCGAAGTGTAGCGTGCGACGCGGTGCGTTTTTGGACATTTGAAGCAGCAGGACATGAGGTGATAGAGAAGCCCTTAGCGCTACCCCCTCAAGCTGTGGGTCACGCCAGTTCGATGACTCTCTACGCCGGCCACGAGGAGACGCAATTTTGTGCGCAAGATCTTGAGTTGCAAATCAAAACAGAGGAGGGATTATGGTAAGAGGTTGTGTCGTCCTTAGTCTTTTCGTTATGTTTCAAGCAAGGCTTCATGCGGGTCCTATGACCCATATTGAAGCACACCAGGTCGATTATGACGGTAAGCAGATCCATCTTGTTGGCAAAGTGCATCTGTCGCATGAATTCGGCGAAATTACCTGTGCAAAAGCGGCTGTGCTTTTAATGCCTGAGCAGCATCAAAGCCTGACTCCGCAGCGGATTTTGCTGCAGGAGGATGTCTGCATCAAACTCAAAGATGGCAGCCAAATTGAATCTGATGAGGCAGATATTGACTGCCAGCGTCTCGAAGGGGTGTTTACAGCAGCAGAGCCAAAAAAGGTGATGTACTGTACCTTTCTACAAGAGGGCAAGGGACAGGTGCCTGTGAAAGCATCGAGTCGTGCTATGAAGGTGGCAATGAAAAAATCAGAGACAAGTTCTACGTACGAAATTCGGGATGTGCAGGCAGAAGGGGCTGTGCAGATTGAGTACCAAAATTCCCTTGCTACCCAAAAAACGGAGCCACATGAGTAATAAAGGTCTTCTCGTTCAGAGTCTTGTAAAATACTATGGCGGTAGGGCGGTTGTCAATGGCCTTTCTTTTGAAGTGGCTCCTGGTGAAGTGGTGGGCCTTCTTGGTCCGAATGGAGCTGGAAAGACAACAGCGTTTTACATGGCCATAGGATTGATTCGTCCAGATGCAGGGCAAGTGATTTTTAATGGCGTGAATGTCACGGAGCTTTCCATTGACAAACGAGCGCGTATGGGTCTTGGCTATTTGGCGCAGGAGCCGTCCGTCTTTCGCGATCTTACGGTAGAAGAAAATATCCTCTGTATTTTAGAAACCCTGGATTTGACAAAAGAAGAGCAAGCAGAGCGTCTTGCTACACTGCTGCAAGAGCTTCATTTGACGCCTCTTGCCAAGAAAAAAGCGCTGACACTCTCCGGCGGAGAGAGGCGCCGTCTTGAAATTACGCGGGCGCTGATTACAAATCCAAGCTGTCTGATGCTCGATGAGCCATTTGCAAATATTGACCCGATTGCCATTCAAGAAGTGGGGTTAATTGTGCGCCAGCTTGCAAAAAAGGGGATCGGCATTTTGATTACTGATCACAATGCAAGAGAGATCTTTTCTGTTGTAAATCGTAGTTATTTGGTGAGCGAAGGCAAAATCTTACTCTCAGGCACCGTAGAGGAGCTTGTGAATAATGAGCACGCACGCCATACCTACTTTGGGGAAAATTTTCAAATTTAGGCGAAGGAGCCATAGAGGCTCCTCCTTACACTATCAGGAATTCAAGGATTAAGGAATTCTAAATCCTAGGGAATTGAGTAGCCCTTTGTGAGTTGTCATCAGGTACGTCATTTCATTGTTAAGGATTGTATTTCCATCAACATTTGGTTCTGTGATGTTATGGACCAGCGATCCGGCTGTAGCGCGTGTTACAGAGGCGCAGAATAAGAGATTTTGTCCGCGCGGAACCAGATATTCTTTGATATAGGCTTTTTTCTCTTGGTCGTCGTTATAGTAATTGGATCTTACCTTTGTATACAGTACCATAACAGCTCGCGCCAGAGTCTCAAGGCCACTAAAAATCATCAATCCTGTGTAGGCGACTTCAGAGGTGATTTGCTTAAAGACTCTTTCTGTGGTATTGCTGTAGCTATTGCGCCAATCTGTGACCCCTTTATATCCGGCTCCTGCAATAGATTGTTCTACTGAAATTGGTTGCATCGGAGGAAGTGGTGTTGTCATGTTTTTTTCTCCTTTTTAATTAAAAAAATTACATGTAAAAGAAATTTTATTATAGCAAACAAATTTACAAAAGTCAATTTTTATTTTAAATTATTGTTTTTAACATTTTGCCCAAAACAGATTGCTTTGGGCAAGACGGGTTGTGCTTATGGATAGATTTCGCCAGATTTAAAGAAAAAGGGAATTTCGCGTGTGGCGTTTGCTACGCTGTCAGAAGCATGGATCGCATTTTGGGTGACATTGCTGCCAAAAAGAGCGCGAATGGTGCCAGGAGCTGCTTTTTTTGGATCTGTAGCCCCTACAATTTCTCGCAATTTCACCACAGCATTCTCGCCTTCAACAACCATGGCAACGACAGGGCCAGACGTCATGGAGGCGACAAGGTCTGCAAAAAATGGGCGCTCTTTGTGCTCTGCGTAGAATGCTTCTGCTTGCTCTTTTGAAAGCTGATACATTTTGATAGCACCGATTTTAAGGCTTGTAGACTGTTCAATTTTTTCGATGATCGCGCCGATGTGTTTTTCGCGAACAGCGCCCGGTTTGATCATAGAAAACGTCTGTTCTTCAGCAGCACTCAGCATGTTCATGGAGATGAGCGCGAGGATAAGGCAGTGTGCCAGTTTTTTGAGCATCATAGGGTTCTTTTCCTAATTGTAAAAAATTTGTAAAAATTTGATTGCCATAAGGGGTGAGAAAGGAATCTGGATGGAACTGCACGCCATAAATTGGAAAATGGGTGTGCGAGAGTGCCATAATCTCTCCTTCCTCAGTTTTGGCATCTATGCGCAAAGAGGGGGGAAGGCTAGCTTCACTGACGATGAGTGAATGATACCTTCCTGCTGTCATTGGAGACTCTAGCCCTTGAAAAAGAGCAGCGCCATCATGGGTGATGACGCTTGTCTTTCCATGTAGTGGACGGTTAGCCTGTAGAACTCTGGCGCCAAAGGCATACCCTATTGCTTGATGGCCAAGACAAATTCCCAAAAGAGGGATTTTGCGGCCAAACGAAAGGATTAGCTGGCAACAGAGAGGGATATCTTGCGGACCGCCTGGTCCGGGGCCAATTACAATAGCGTCTGGAGCTACCTTGGCAACGTGTGCTAATGTGACATGATCGTAGCGTAAGCACGTGACGTGGGCGCCTAATTGTTCAAAGCTATGAACAATGTTGTACGTAAACGAGTCAAAGTTGTCAATCAGCAGCACGTGCGGCATATAGTTAGTGGCAGCTGCAGCATGAATGGGATTTTTTCATTACCGGCAGGCAGATCTCTTCTGGCTTAAAGAAGAATTTGATTTCTGTCTTTGCATTTTCCAGAGAGTCTGAGCCATGTACGGCATTGGCTTCGATGCTGTCGGCAAACTCTGCTCGAATGGTCCCTGGGGCTGCTTTTTTCGGGTCTGTAGCGCCCATAACTTCGCGGTTTTTAGCGACGGCATTTTGGCCTTCGAGCACCATGACAAGAACAGGACCTGTGGTCATGAATTTGACGAGGTCGTTAAAAAATGGACGTTCTTTATGCACGGCATAAAAGCCCTCGGCTTGTTGTTTGGAGAGGTGCAGCATTTTGGCGGCGATGATTTTGAGTCCTGCGCCTTCGAGCATGGCGAGGATGGGGCCGATCTGGTTTTTAGAAACGGCGTCTGGCTTTACGATAGAAAGGGTTTGTTCAAGGGTCATAAAAGTTCCTTACAATAGGGTTTAAAAAACCATAAGTATACTGTAAATTGTACTAATAGGGCTAGAGAGAAAAAGGAGAAAGGAGTATCATAATAGACGGGGGTGTAAAGGTTTCGACTTACAATGCCCGTATCAGTTGCGTGCGGAGGTTTGTCGGTGGGCCTCCTAAAAAGCCGACAGAACAATAAATGCTAAACAAAATAGCAAGATCGCATATCCTGACTTCAATGCAGTACATGCGGTAGCAGCCTAAACCTAACAGTTTAGACAGCTCGACAGCTTGTCTCTGGACCAAGGGAGACAAATTACTGTCGCAAATTCACTTGGTGTGGATATTTCTCAGTGGGCAGTTGTGAGAGGTATTCGAGAACCATCAGCTGTCAAGAGGTGTTGAAGTGACGAGTCTTACAGCAGACGCTTCTTTAAATTGAAAAGACTCTACGCACGTAGAGGCTGGTATTAGGAACTTGATAAGGACGAGAGTTCGATTCTCTCCACCTCCAATTGATTGGGCGTTCCTTAGTCCAATCGTAGTTACAAATGGCTCACAGGTTTCTGTGAGCGGTATTTTCTTCATTAGAGTCCTTCTAAAACCCTAAAATTTACTTGTTGTTTGGTGTTATAGTATCGCCTTGCGAGAGGTTATGCTATGCGGCTTGAACGCGTGAAAATTTAAAAGTAGCCGAGGATAATTCAACTCGAGAGACACAAAGACTCAGAGGCGCAGAGTGGCACCCCTGCCATTTACAACGCGAAAAATTCCATCTTTTACACGACAGACAACAGCCTCTTATGATTTATACCACGCAGCGTGAGTTCGTGACACAGCGCAGCTTCATAAATACTCTCAAGCTGTCCTGGACCTCTATGGCCGCACTAATAATTTCACCTGAACGTTTATTGCATCTCTGTGTCTCTGAGTCTTTGCGTCTCTCGAGTTGGATTATCTTCAATTATTCTGAAATAGATCCCAAAAAATAGGTTTTAGAAGAACTCTATTGATTCTTTCTGCATTTTCCTTGCTCCCTCTTCCTTTTCTTCGATTGTACAATCACAAACCCGTGTAATGTCAATACACGGGTTTTAAAAAGAAAAGGTGTATGAAAAGGACAAACCAAATCTAAGTTCGGGATTCTCTCAAAAAAATCATTGTATTTTGAGTCTGGTGCATGATAATATAAGACTAGATCAGACTAGTTAGGAGGTTTTATGTTGCCTAAATTTTCAAAAGGCCAGGATTCTGGTAAAGGTGTCTGGCGATTTCAAGATGCTAAGGCAAAACTTTCCGAAGTACTGAATAAGGTTGATGAAAATGGGCCTCAGATAATTGTACGGAACAAAAAGCATTTTCTTATCATCAGCGAAGAGGCATATCGTGACTATATGGGAGTACAAAGGTCTGTTTTAGATGTCTTTCTCCGATGTCCTCATCCAGATATTGAACTAGACACTACACGCTCTAAGGAAACCTTGAGAGATATAGATTTATGACTTATTTACTGGATACATGTATTCTTTCTAAGTTGAGACGCCTGTCTAAATACCCAGATCCTAAATTACGAGATTGGATTGAACAGCATCCTGCAGGACTCTATTCTGTCAGTGTCTTTTCAATTGCGGAAATCCAGGCAGGTATTGCTAAATTGAATAGCAACTTCTCTGATCAAAAAAAATATAAAAGAGATCTTGAAGAGTGGCTCTTCCACGATTTAATACCTGACTTTGAGGGGCGTATCATGCCTTTTGATTTAAAGGTCGCACTTTGCTGGGGCTCTCTCGTTGGCGATTGCAAAAGTCGGGGAATTAATCTCCCTGTCATTGATAGTTTAATAGCCGCTACGGCTCTACATCATGACCTTACCTTAGTCACACATAATGTTGCTGATTTTGAACAAACAGGAGTTCTTCTCATCGATCCATGGAAGGCATAAATCACTATCGAGATATGGTGTGAAAAAGACCCACAGGAAGCTGTGGGTCTTCATTTGATATGCTTGCATGAGGTTCTTCATGCAAGCAAACAGTTCCTGAGAACGCCTTACGGTGCGAAATCATCAGGAATGTTTTGACTTACATCGCAAGCCTCTACTTCCAGGGAGCCTGTAGAGAACACGCCTCCTCCTCCGCCAGCACCGTATGTGGCTATATTATGTTTTATCTTGGATGTCGCAAGCAACATAGACCCAGGAGTGATGTTTGCAACTCCTCCTCCTTGCGAGGCGCTATTGTGTTTGATGCGGCTGTCAACGAACGTTGCTGTTCCTTGATTGTACACGCCTCCACCATCACCTGTTAATGAGGTATTTCCATTAATATGTGAGCCTCGCGACACAAAGCTGGCCTCACTATTGTTGTAAATACCAGCACCATTTTCTGTTGATGTATTCGCTTCTACTTTTGAATTAATGAGCGTGAAAAGGTTGTTGTTATAGATCGCACCACCGGCTGTAGCCATGTTTTCGGAAAACGTGCAATTGGAAACAGTTGTCACACAATCGCTAGCGTTAAAAATGGCGCCGCCATTACCCTCGTTGGAATTGGCTTGGAAGGTAGAATCGCAAGCCACGAGTGTCGCTACTTCAGTATTATAAATAGCGCTTGCAGCGTTGTTAATAAACTTGCAATTTCTCACATTTAAGAGAGAATAATTGTAGTTATAAACACCACTTTCTGAATGGTTGGTAATGGTCGAGTCTTGTAGTAAGCATCCTCCGCCTTCGCTATAAATTCCTCCCTCTGTGTTGCTATCGATGAGAGTCCCGGTAATAGAAGTACCGGCATTATAGATGTTATATATGCCATAGTTGGTATTTTCATTGACCTGGCAGTTGTTGATGCTGACTGCAGCTCCATAGTAGTTATAGATGCCGCTATCTCCGTTTCCGGTGACTCTAGAGCCATCGATGCATATTTCTCCGGTCCAAAGATAGATGCCAGTAGAAGTGTTATTAGAGATGGACGAATCGTCTATCTTCATTATACCACCCTCTTGAGACTCGATTCCATAGTTTGTATTGCTGTCGATAGCGCTCTTATGGATGTAGAGAGCTCCTGAGTTATAAATTCCTCCTCCATCGTCGTCGCTGCTGTTATTGCCAGTAATTATTGAACGCAGAATCTGAAGCGAGCCTGCATTGTTAATGCCAAATGCCGCAGCGCCGCCGGCACCAGTAATGGTCAGTTTCTCAATTGTCACATTAGCTCCAAGCAGCACTGTGAGAACAGTTCCACTGCCATTAGCGCTGAGTGTTGGGGTGGTGCCTGTCCCAATGAGTTTAATCTGATTTACTGTCGCAGGAATGACAAAGTTGCCCTGGATGACACCGTCGATATAGATGAGGGTGGAGGCTTCAACATTAATCGCAGCGTCGTTAATAGCTGTTGTGAGGCCTGGTGCATCGTTTACTGTGACGCTTACCCAGGGAGTCTCTTGAGCTTGTTTAGAGGACTGTGCCAGTTTGATTTTCTTGTGAGAAGAAGGAGCTGCTTTTGCTTTATCCTTGCCTGCATAAAGAGACAATGTAGCGCAAATCGCTAGCATAAAAATGGTACATGTTTTCTTCATATTTTCCTTATGTCTTTAAGGTGTTTCACTCAGTTGCGCCATCTGGATTTTGCATCCAGATAGCGAACAGAATTCCGAACAAAAGGAACCTTATAACGATTTTTTTTATATAGCAAGCAAGTTTTTTAGGTGCAGAGTTCTTGTGCTTTTTCTCTGAGTTGTTGCCACGTTGCTGTTTGTAGGTCAGTTCTTTGCTGCTGCTGCAGAGCAAATAAGGCGGCCAGTTTTGCGAGCTTGCCAGAAGTTTGGATATCTTTTTTGGTTAAAAAGCCTGCTAGAAATCCTGCAGCAAAAAAATCGCCAACGCCTTTAGTGTCTTCGGTAGAGGTGATGGATGAAATTTGACTATTTGGGAGCTGTTCGATGGTTTTATATAGCCTTCCTGAGATCCATTAGTGACAATGACGATTTGTGTGTGGGCAAAATGAGTCATTATTTCTTCAACTGCATGGGTATTGGTAAAAACTTGCATTTCATGAAGATTGCCGAAAATGATATCTACTTTCTGCACGCAGCGTTTGAGTCTATCGCGATATCGATTTACAACATCAGGTGGGGCAAGATCTAGGGAGATTGTGGCCTTATTATCTCTGGCATGTTGCACACTTGTTTCCAGTGCCTGTTCCAGCTCGACAAGATGTCCCTCAAGGTGTACGTGTGAAATGTTTTTAAAAGACTCTGGCTTGATGAGAGAATTTGAGAGTTCCAAACCTGCGCTGGAGCATGTTTGCATGGTTTTTTCTTTATCAGGTGTTACAAAATAGCTGGCCATCTCATTATCATTTTTTTTCTCAACAAGAAGAGATTGGATGCCTAGTTGTGCAAGGCGTTCGTGAACACCTTCTTTTTGGTCTTTCTCCACTATGCCAAGCAATGAACAACAGTGCTGCTTACCCAAGCCAGATAAAACTGTTGTTAAGACTTGAAGCACATCGACGCAGCTGCCGCCAAGACATAATTCAGTCTCTGTGCCTGTTGTGCGTACATTTTCCCAGGCGTGTTTTATTCGGCTCCTTTGGAGTACGAGGTGCATATTTCCTATGGGTAAGCTTTCAGGGGACGCATCGATAGAGGCAACGCTCTCCAGGAATGGCTCGCCTATGCCAAGTACGGTGATAGAAGAAGATTGAGAGACGGGACAAATACTCATAGTTTCTCGAAGAGTTAAGAGTGTAGACGCAATGTCGTGCGATGCTATCATGCCTATGATTTTTATGGAAAAATTGCCCTTTAGCAGAGCTGCTCTTTTGCCATGGCGTCACTCATATGTGTTCAGTTTACTTCATAACCTGAAGTGATCTTCTGAAAGATATGAATCAACTGTTGCATTTCTTCAGGGGTGATACCGGAAAAAAATTGGCTATCAGCAGTCTCTACAATGGGAAGAGCTTTTGTGACAACTTCATTGCCTTGAGCTGTAAGCAGAGGATGTTTTGCTCGGCTGTCAGAAGAGGCTATGCGGCGAACGAGTCCTTTTTGTTCCAGTCCTTTGATGACTTGTGACAGTGTATTAGGATCAAGGCCTGCCAGTGTGCCAAGAGCCGCTTGAGTGACAAGATCGCCTTTTCTTGTCAGCCAACCCAGAGTGGCAAGCACGACAAATTGTGGATGCGTGATGGAGAGCTGTTTGAGAGCTGTTTCAATTTGCCGTCTCCAGGAAGTGCTGATATGCCAGAGAAGAAAGCCAGGGCTGCGTGCTGGAGTGTCGTAGACACTGATTTCTTTAAAGTTTACATTCTTTTTCATAGAGCAACTCCCATTGCCGCCGCAATAATGGCAAAATCATTTTGCGGGACTTCAAAGCATCCTTTTCTAAATGGAAATCCCCATTTTTGCTTATCTTTGATGAATGACAGTGTGCTGAGCAGTGGCTGGATGGCCGCGGTTTGTGCTGCTATAAAGGAGACGTTGCGGCGCCAGGGGACGAAATCTTCACTCATGGCAAAGGGATATGGGTTGCCGCTTGGCACTCTTCCAATAGCTGTGAATGCTTGGCATGGCTCCTTTTTGCCAAATATTTTGGTCGGAGAGTAGTAGGCGATCCAATCGCCTTCTTGCATGCGACATAAGGGGCCTGGTTTTCCATGGCAAACTTGTGCAAATCCTCCACGTATGCCTTTGAGGACATGTTCTTGAGAGGCAACGGCGATCCAGTATTTCGGCATTATCCTTCCTCGTGAAGTTTGCAAACTCTGATTCTGTGTCCATCGGGATCAAGAACGACAAATGTCCTGCCAAAATCCAAGTCTGTTGGTTTTTGAGCTACAGTCACCAAAAGCTTGCCCCACTCTTCATAAAGGGAATCTACATCCTCTACTTGAAAACAGAGTTCGCTGGCGCCAGGAGTAGCTTCTACGCGGGGTTCTGCTGTGTATTTCGACCACAAACCCAGCATGACGCCATTTTCCATCGCGAACATCACAAATGTGGGGGATTCTTCAATTGGCTTTACGCAAAACAATTTTTGGTAAAAAAGACTGCTTGCCTGTGGATTGGTCACAAAAAGCAAAGCAAATCCTAATCTGGGTGTAAACATAAAAATCTCTTCTTAAATATTCGTATAGACAACGATTGTACGTATACGTATTAAATATGTCAAGAGAGACAAATTTTATTGTCAAAAATGGATTCAATTCTTAGAATTGTTGTATTATACAACTAATTTGGTGAGAGATGAAGCCACTTTCCTCTGAAGAAATCAATCAATTACGACGCGATGCAAGGAGCGTTGTCCGAGAACTAGGACTTCTTAATGAAGCCTATTGTGGGATAGGAGTTACATTGGCAGAGCGCCATCTTCTTATCGAATTAAACAGTTGCCGCGCTCCTACGATGAAGGAGATTGCAGAACGGCTGCTGCTCGAGAAATCGACCGTGAGCAGGCTCATTTCCAAAGCAGTGAGAAAGGGATATATTACATGTGTGCCCGGAGAGCAGGATAAGCGAAAGAAATTTCTTTCGCTGACAGAGCTCGGAACAAGCGTGCTTCATGCTTTTGAGCCTATTGCATTTGCCCAAACCAAAGAGGCTCTTTTGACGCTCTCCGATAAAGAAGTTGAAACAGTCTTTCGGGGTGTTTCTCTCTATGCGGAAGGGCTGAAGAGAGCGCGTTTGCAAGGCAAAAATCCTCCTCTCTTGGAACCTTCTCCTAGCAGAGAAACTTTGGCTGAAATTTTTGAGCAATTACGTCAAGCAGGCTATTTATTAGAAAAATTCGACCAAAAAGATGAAGAGGGATTGTACGAGATATTTCGGGAAGTAGTGAATTCAGGCTCAGAATTTCCATATGAGTGTGATTCAAAAAAGGAGTTTCTTCAGCAGTTTTTTCATCAACATGGGCAGGTATATGTTTGCCGGACAGTTTCAGGAGAGGTTGTAGGAGGGTTTTATGTGAGGGCCAACTTTTCTGGCAGGTCGAATCATATTGCCAACGCAGCGTATATGGTGAAAAAGCCCTGTCGTGGCAAGGGAATTGGCACGCTTTTGATCAAGGCATCTCTTCACCTCGCGAAAAGCCTTGGGTTTCAAGCGATGCAATTCAATATGGTTCTGAGCCAAAATGTGAGAGCGCTCAATCTTTACCAGAGACTTGGGTTTAAGATTATTGGCACGCTCCCACAGGCAGTTCGAAATCCAGATGGAAGTTATCAAGATGGACATGTGATGTACTATAAATTTGAGGAGGGTTATGGCTGACGAAAAGGCAGTTGTGTCTAAAGAAGACACATTTGATAAATTGGAAATTCGCTTAGGACGAATTGTGAAGATAGAAGATGCCTCTACAGCCCAAAGAAAGGCATATAAGCTTACAGTAGATTTTGGAAAATTTGGTGTCAGGACAAGCGTCGGCAGGTTTACGCATCATTCACCTGAAGAATTAAAAGAAAAATTGGTTGTGGGGGTATTGAATTTTCCTCCCAAGCAGGTTGGTGACATGGTGTCTGATGTTCTTATTCTAGGAGTGCAATACCCGAAAGCAGACAGCGGAGAGGCGACCTTTATTACTCCAGCGACGGGGGCAAAAATTGGAGGCAAATTGTTTTGAATGCTTTGCTTGAGTAATTCTTGATTTCAAAAGCCATGGCATGATACTTTGCGCCAGCATAACAGATCAAAAAAAACTGTTTTGCATAACTATTCTAAAAATAGGTGATTCTATGTATCAAAATGGTTGTTTGAGATTATGTATTTTAGTTTTATTTTTGAGCACAACACTTTCTGCTGGTCTATTGAGTCCATCCAAGCAGCAGCAGTGGGACCAGATGGAAATGCGCTTCCAGAAGGCAGTAGATGGTCTTGGTAAACCAATCGATCCCGGCGTCAAAGATACAGTGGTTGTCTTGAATCTTCTTGGGTTTGCCACCATTCGGTCGTGTGAAGGGCATATAGACTGGGGCAGGGGATATCCTTGGATTGATTTTGCAATTCCCGCGGCAGCCTATTCTCTTATGGAAAAACTCGATGCCACTCTCAAGGCTGTTCATAAGAAAGAAAGTAAATTGAAGAAGAAATATGCCAGTGAGGAGATAAGCCATCACCCAAAACTGGCAGCCCTGTATACAGAAGTAAGGCAACTCCGTAATGCAATAGACCTGTGCGAGCAAAAAAGCTTGAACCAGCTCCAAGCACTGCTTGGCAAATTTTATGAGAGGCGCAAAACCTCATACGACAGGATGCTCACTCTGCAGTTTCGAGAAAAATCATTGAGTAGCATTGGTGGGGAATGGCTCAGGACGCTGCCTCAGGAAACAAAAGAAAAGAAGCTCAAGGAATATCAGGAAGAAATGACCCTCTTTACGAACTTTCTGATTGATCATTTTCAAGAAGTCACTGAGTCGTAGCTATAATTTTTTTGTAGAGAGCTTGAAACTCTGCCATGGTGGGCCGCTCCTTTGGATTCAGGCGGGTGGCCCACCAGATAAGATATTCTAACGACTCTTTATTGGCAGGCTCTG
>CAYOTQ010000017.1:0-14398 GCA_964406915.1 uncultured bacterium | reverse complement strand
TATTCTTTTGCAACTTCTTTGCTGATTACATACAACCATTTAATGAGGACATACGTTTACGCCCATATTTGCCAAATTATCCATTAACTGAAAATAACTTTTGGCTGTCAATCAGCTTTCTTGGTGATGATCGCGATTTGTTGCAGAAACCGTACATTGCAAACATCAGAAATTTTGAAAACAAAATTATGTATTCAACGTATGATCCATCGCAAGGGCTTGCAATTTCTAAGTCATATCCAGTTATACACGTTGAAACATTTGAAGAAGCACGTGCATTCTTAAATCAAGCAAATACACCTCCTTCTCCACTCAAAGAATGTCTTCTATGTGAGCCAGGATAAGAAAGATATATGAAATATTGGGCTTTACTTGTTTGGTTTCTGGCCATCTTATGCACGTCGTGTACGACTCGCCCTAATCCACCACCCGGATTAGATATAGTAAAAACTATCCAAAGAAGAAATGACAAAAATCTTCAAAAGAAAGGGTTATATTCCACTAAAACAGGAGGTGCTGGTTTACAAAAGATCGTCATTGATGGAATGTATGTTACAAATCAATATAGGTTCACATCTATTGACGAAGCAAGAGCCTTTTTTTGCAATTTTTTTGATGATTACATGAAGCCATTCAATGAAGATCCAAGCTTACAGCCATATTTACCAAATTTCCCATTAACAGAAAAAAATTTTTGGCTGTCGATTACTTTTCTAGATGAAAACCACAACCAATTACAAAAACCCTATATAGAAGAAATTAGAAATTTCGGAGATCGAATTGCCTACTCAACGTACGATCCGACAAAAGGACCCGCCGTTCGTGATTCAAACCCTATTTTACATGTTGAAACATTCGAAGAAGCGCGTGCTTTACTAAAGCAAGGAAATAAGAAGCCGCCCGTGAATCCTTAATATTAAACAACCTATCTGTTGAGGTCTCAGCCATTGCATCAAAAGCTGCCATATATGAAGTACTTTATTTGTCTTACCATGGGATTTTGCGACACCAACACCCCCTCACTCACAGCAACGCATCCACGAGAAATCTCAAAAAACGAACAAGCGGTCAACCATCTCATCGCTTATGTCTCTAAAAAATTATCTCAAGAATATAAACTCCATCCCTGCGGCACTGCTGTTGCTATGCCAGGAGGAACAGTTCGCGAATTAGGTCTTGAGTTTCAAGTTGTTGGGCCTTTAACAAAGGATACGCTTCGCCAGATGCTTGTAGAAATGTGTCGTGATTTTAATGCTATGATAGATCAAGACTCTAAAGTACGTCCTTACTTACAACAATATCCTTTTGGCCTTGAAAATATCGAAATTACGCTGTACCTGACCGGTAAAAAAGGAGAAGACATCGACGACCCAAACATCAGTATTGCAAGCATACGTGGCAAAGATCTGACATATAAAACATATATAATTAATGAAAGAGGCATCCCGAAAAAGCAACAAGAATGGAGCGAATCGTACGACGAGGCGTGCTCCCTGCTGAGCAAGCCACACGCCCCACCCACCCCCTCTTCTCAAACACCCTAGAACACCTGCTTCTTTAATGAATAGGGATTGTAGTAACTCTCCAATGACTCGAATGCCATATCCCAATCCTCTTTTTTCATTTTCGCAATATTACCCACCCACTGCGTCCGATCCATACTGTCGCGCCCCCACGGATACTTCATTTCAAGCATCTCCCCATTCTGACGCTGCAGCTGCACCGTCATCGTGCCTCCATATCCCTGCTGAGGGGAGGCAATGTTCACCATAAATGTCCCATCAGCAGCACAATACACCGGAAAGCTTTTCTTCCCATCTCTTGAAATCACCGTCAACTGCAATACCTCATTACCCTGAAAGTACGCCCCAGCACATTTCACCGTTTTAGCGTGAAAGTCTAATCTTGTAATAGAAGTCTCTGCACCGTCTTGTGCCGCCACTTGCAAAGGATAGGGAACATACGTCGTAGAAATCGCCAAATTTTTATCTTCAGACAACAGCCACAGCGTACTTTGTTGGCCATAGAGACAGAAAGCATCACAAATAGGGTATTTATTAAGAGGGACCTTCATGTCAGGCTCAATCCATAGCCTGCCCTCATTATCACTGCGCAGATCCAACAGCGCATGATCATTACTGTCAAAATACTGGATCATCAGACGAAACTTTCGATTCGGTGGTATATCCTCAGCCGCAACCCGGCGAAAGACCACTGGCCCTGCATTCGGCGTATTTACCACCGCTATAGTTTTCGAAGTTATCTTACTGCCATATGTGTTGCGCACCTCTCTTCTAGGCACACTCTGACCTTCATAACGAGGCGCACACCCCACGAACAGGCTACAAACAATAGGTATATATACGCTCTTCCACATGACGTCTTCTCCTACAGGCTGATAAAACACTTGCCGCACAGTCTACTGAATGTCCTAGATTAAAAATTACCACTAATTTATACGTTTTGAAAACCAACAAGGAGTCAGTCGATGAACAGATATTTTCTCCTCTTCCTAGCTGCCAGCAACATGTTACTTACCTTCTACTCGTCCGTATCCGCTGAAGAAAAACCATCGCCTCCTCCAATAGCCCCTGTTCCAAACGAAATGGTAAAGCACCAAGGACCAGGATATAGCATTACCCTGCCTGCCAACTGGACGCCTATCACTGACGTTGAACAAATTAAACAACGCGTTCTCTGGCAGTTCGTCAACTGCAACGGAACGGTGTGGGGAGAATGTCCCACTTTTCTTGCCTGGGATGGTCCAGGGTCTACCGACAGCTTTTTGACCATCATGAAGGTCAAGCACGATGCCAGCAGCTTTGGCACCTCACAGATGTTCGATGAAATCCACCAATGGCTCTCAGGCTGTGGCATGAAATTTCAAGAACGCGGCACCACAACAGTAAATGGAAAACGTGCCCGCTGGTGGATTCACTCCATGGGCAATGGGATGCTGTTCCAGCAATGCTACATGCTCACAAATGAGCGATACTTGTATATCCTCTGCTTTACCACCACCAGCGTCCCGGAAGAAAAACAAAAGCTGTTTCAACAATACGCAAACTCCCTATGCTTTGAGACCCAGTAATTCCACCTATGGCCTAAAGCCGGGCTACAAAGACGTTCACTTGATCAATTTACGATGTGTTGTAACAGGCATTTCATAGAAAAACTTGACAACGATACCAAGTCATGCTAAGGACTCAATTTTATCAAAAAAATTTTACCAAGGAGATCGTTGTCATGCAAAAAGCGCCTTTAATTGTCGCTGGAATTGTCTTTGCCATCGTTGCACTTGCACACCTCGCCAGAATCTATTTCCAAATCCCCGTCGTCGTTGGCACCACCGAAGTCCCTTTCTCTGTTAACATCATTGGCTTCATCGTCGCCGCCATCCTCAGCATCTGGATGTTCCGCTCTTGCAAAGCAAAATAAGAGACTCACGAGCGTCAGTATAAGCCTGACGCTCAAAATTTCTCAGATCTCATACAGAAAAATGAAAGCTCCTTAAGTTTAAACTTGAAAAATGGCAGCTCTTCATGTACTGTCCTCTTTGATTTTTCAATAAATTATATTGAGCAGGAGAACGTACTCATGCGTACCTTGTACAGCTATTTTATGCTATGCCTCGCCGCTACCGTAGGCGTAGGCAGTCTTCCAGCCGCCAGCACCAAAGTAAGACACTTCAAAGAAGAACTGCACGATTTAGCTCGTAACAACAACACTCTCAAACTCGGACAATTCCTCCGTCCCCACATCGACAAGACAATGTCCTTGGAACATCTACTAAAACTAGCCAGACGATGGGACGAGACAAAGCTGCGCCATGCTCTCAAAGCTGCAGTACGTCTCAAAAAACAGCACCCAGAGCTTAAAATACGCTACCCAGACTTCGTACAAACAGCCCTCTTCATCGAACAAGCCCTCGTAAGATATGCTCTGGCCGACAACTATTACTTCTCAAAGAGGACTTATCCTACCGCCTACACCGTCGACTATGACAAAGTTCTCAAGCGCTTTTTTATCATCCTCGATAACAAAGAAGCTCTCATCTACAAGGGCGGCAACAAAACACGCTCCAAAGCCATTTTATACAGTCACAAAAATCCAAAAGTCGTTGTCCGGAATGATACCATCACAGAAGACCCAACAGAGTATCATATCTGCCAACAGATGTATCAAACTCCAGGCCTCATCAAAGTCGTCGGGTTTACCCAGCGAAAACAAAATAAACGAAACCACCTAACACTCTATACCCAACTCTACCGCCGCGGATCTCTTCAGACTCTGTTTAACCAAGGCTACAAGTTTTCACTATATGAAAAGATAAAACTAGCCCTCGATCTAGTAAAGGGCATACAAGCACTTCACTTCAGCGGATTTGCCCATCGAGATATCCAGCCCAAAAACTGTCTTATCGATAGCGTGTACAAAAAGCACAAGAAGCGCCAGCTCACAGCCGTCATAGGCAACCTCTCAAGCACCATGCCCATCTACTTCGCCGCAAAATCTGTAGCCCAAAAAAATCCCATCTATTATGCCCCTGAAGCCTATGCCCGCAAAAATCTCAAATTTGTAGCCTATCAAGATATAGACATATTTGCCCTCGGATGCGTCTTCTACCAGCTCCTACACGGCAAACAAGCTCCATGGCAACAGCTTGCAAAAGAAGCAAAAAAATCACCCGTCGTATTTAAGCAGTATCTCGATTGTCTTAGAAAGCATACCGTAGCCAGAAGATGCATTCTCGCCAGAAAATTGCACCCCACACCACAGCAAGAGTTTGAACTCATGATTCTCCGCATGGTCCACGTCAATCCAGACAAACGAGGCCATGGAGGCATACTCAAAAAGAAACTGCAGCGAATTTTGACACGTCTGTCATAACAAACACTAGCTGTATAAAATGAGTAGATAACACAGACTATATCTACTCATTATGAGTACAGGCTAATATGAGTACAGGCTATTTGATTATTTTTTATGCTTGATCTTGTTCAAGCCATTCAGAGCCGCCACTCGATAGCCTTCTGCATAAGTAGGATAGTTAAAAATCTGATCGATGAAAAAGTCAATGTGTGCATGAAAATTCATCGCAACCTGCCCAATATGGATCACCTCTGTAGCTCCACGACCAATCACATGAATGCCAAGCAGCTCTAACGTATCTGCATGAAATAGAAGCTTAAATAGCCCCACATTTGATCCATCAATGTGTCCTCGGGCAATTTCATAATAGTAAGCTCTGCCGATTTCATAGCGAAAGCCAAGTTCTTTGAGATCCTCTTCGGTATATCCGCAAGTGGAAATCTCAGGAATACTATAAATACCCATCGGATAGATACTTGGGAAATGGTGCGTCGGCGCCCCAAAAGGATGGCGAGCAGCAAGCCTACCCTGCTCCATACTCGTCGAACCAAGACATGGCCCGCCAATGACATCTCCTACCGCATAAATATGCGGCACGACCGTCTGAAACAGAGCATTCACAGGCACATAACCTTTGGCATCGAGCGCCAAGCCCGCATTGGCCAGCTGCAATGCATCGACATTTGCCTGCCTGCCAAGCGCATAGAGGAGAACATCTGCTTCCGCAGTAGCTCCATCTTTAAACTTTACAACAGCCTTGTCGCCCTCACGCCAAATCTGATCCGGCTCCTTATTGGCCAGCACCTGCAATCCAATCTCAGACAAAGCTGTCTGCAGATGCATGCCAATCTCCCCATCGAGGAGAGGTAAAATATGATCGCGTTTATCCACGATAGTGACCTGCGTGCCAAGGGCTGCAAAAAAACTGGCGTATTCAGAGCCAATTATCCCCCCGCCAAGCACCAACATCGTCTTTGGAACAGTTCCAAGGGCAAGCAATCCAGAGGAATCCACGATCACTTCATTATCAAATGGAACATCCTTCCCTCTTCGTGGTTTAGAACCAGTCGCGATAATAATAAAATCTCCAAGAAGCTGATAGCGAATGCGAAATTCCTCATCCATCACAATCAACTGATGCGGATTTTCAAAGCGGGCACTCCCATTGATCAACATGATGTTGTTCTTCTTGAACTGCCGCAAGACCATGTTTTTTTCTTCTTCAATCACCTTATGAAGCCGAAAGTTCAATTCGTTAATCGACACCGCCCGAATTGCATGGTCTTGTCCATAAAAATTTCGATTATTAAAATCTGTAAGATTGACAATCGCTTCTCGCAAAGTTTTTGAAGGAATCGTTCCTGAATAGAGACACGAACCGCCAGGAAAAGGGTCTTTTTCCACTACAATCACTTTCTTTCCCAGCTTTGCTCCCTGAATCGCCGCCTTCTGTCCCGCAGGCCCCGACCCAATGACTATAAGATCTGCTCGTATCTCTTCCATAGAAATCCCCTTCACTTCCTTTTGTAAATAATATAAAATATTTTAATATTGCAAGAGGAAATCAAGAGAAGGAAGAAATTTGCGTAATGTGCGAAAAATAAAAAAATATATATAATAAAGGATAGGTGGAGGAACGATAGAGATGAGTCAACTGGACTTCTTTAAAGTAGAACAGACGATAGGTAATGCGCTCCATCATCAACTTTTTGTCAAAAAACTCTCTCGTGGGGAAGCGGTCTCATTTGCCAGGGCGGTACTGTTTTTTGGGTATCATGTTCCAAAACCATCACCTCAAGACTCTGTAATTCAAGCCCTTGTGGACATGCAATTTGAATTTGAAGAAGAGGAAGAAGAACTCGAGCCTACAGGGGAAGACACCATGGAGCACAGGCCAAAACGCAAAATGCCTCCCAATGCCGTTGCTCCACCGGAAGTAGTCGCTCCAGAACCTATTAGTTTTGCAGAAGATGTCACTCGCATTAATCCCCTTCTTATCCTACGAAACCGGATACTGTGGCTGATCAGGAAAAAAGTAGCCAACGTCTACCGTCTGATTGGCTCAACAAAAGAAGAGATGGTAGCTCTCAGAAAAAAGCAGCCGCTGACAGATGATGACATCAAACGTATCAACGAGCTGATTAACAAGTCAAATGAAGTGACACAGCGCACAAAAAAAAGAATTGGTGCTGAGACGGACGACGCCCTCATCGAGACAGAAAAGAAAAAGCATCGCACTAAGCGATTCAATGTGAGAGAAAGCTGGCTCGCTCTATAACATGGCAAACTCATTGCTAAGACGACTGCTATAAAGCTACACTTGCATTTTTATTATCATTATTCATTTGATGATCATGATGCTTTTGCCCCAAGACATCAGCCAAAACTGGCATTGTACTATTTCATATGACTTGCTAAAATGCTATCTAATTGTATCCTGCGAATTTTTAACCGGAGCGTTCCTTGGAATTTACAGACCAAAATGGCCTAGAAGCTGATCTTGAGACCAGTATTCTCGAAAGCCTTAATGAAACAGAAAGCAGCACAAAAAAGAGCTCTCCCCTTCCAGAACATCTCTATCTTTTCCCACTCATCAAACGACCCTTCTTTCCCGGCATGGCAGCCCCTTTGATGATTGAACCTGGCCCCTACTATGAAATCCTCAAAGCAATCTCTAAGCTTGAAAACAAATTCATCGGACTAGTGCTCACAAAAAAAGAAGAGGTCAACCCTCTCGAAATAGAATTTGGCGACCTGCATCACATTGGCGTCCTGGCCAGGATTTTGCGTATCATCCCCATGGAACAAGGCGGTGCCCAGGTTGTCCTCAACATGGAAAAGCGAATTTCTATTCAAAAAGCAGTCCATAAAGTTTCAAAAGATCATAAGCAGCTGTATGCAAAAGTAGTCTACCACAACGATGATGTACTTCTCACTCGCGAGCTAAAAGCTTATGCCATCAGTATCATCTCAACCATCAAGGAACTTCTCAAACTCAACCCCCTCTTTAAAGAAGAGCTGCAAATTTTCCTGAGCCATTCAGACTTTACAGAGCCAGGCAAACTAGCAGACTTTGCTGTAGCCCTCACAACAGCCAATAGAGAAGAGATGCAAGATGTTCTGGAGACTCTCGAAATTCCAGAGCGCATTGGCAAGGCCCTCATCCTTCTAAAAAAAGAAATAGATCTCAGCCAACTGCAAAATACAATCAATCAAAAAATAGAAACGACGATCAGCAAAAGTCAAAGAGAATTCTATCTTCGCGAACAGCTCAAAACAATCAAGAAAGAGCTTGGAATCGAAAAAGACGAAAAGACCAGCGATCGCGAAAAATTTGAGACACGTCTCAAAAAGCGGACATTGACTGAGGAACTCAAAACTGTCATCAACGAAGAAATGGACAAGATTTCCACTTTAGAGCCGCAGTCAGCAGAATATGCCCTCTCAAAGAACTATCTTGACTGGCTCACCAACATTCCTTGGGGCATAAAAAGTCCTGACATCCACAACCTATCTGAAGCTGAAGAGATCCTCGAAGAGGACCATTATGGCTTGCAAGATCTCAAACAGCGCATTTTGGAATTCATAGGCGTAGGCAAGCTGGCCGGTGGACTGAAAGGCAGTATCATGTGTCTCGTTGGGCCTCCAGGAGTCGGTAAAACCAGTATAGGCAAGAGCATTGCACGAGCACTCAACCGCAAATTTTTCCGCTTTTCTGTAGGAGGAATGAGGGACGAGGCAGAAATTAAAGGCCATCGACGTACCTACATAGGGGCCATGCCAGGAAAAATTATCCAGGCGCTCAAGTTTTGCCAGACGATGAATCCTGTGATCATGATCGATGAAGTGGACAAAATCGGCAATAGCTACCATGGAGATCCAGCTTCCGCCCTGCTGGAAGTTCTCGATCCAGAACAGAATAACGAGTTTCTCGACCACTATCTGGATGTGCGCTGCAATCTTTCTGACATCCTCTTTATTGTCACCGCCAATGTCCTAGACACCATTCCAGAGCCGCTTCTCGACAGGATGGAGGTGATGCGCCTTTCCGGCTATATCATGGAAGAAAAGTTAGAGATCGCCAAGCGTTATCTCATTCGAAAACATCGCAAACAGATGGGCTTAAAGGCCTCACAAGTAGACTTTACCAAGACCGCCCTAAGACATCTGATCAACGGCTATGCGAGAGAATCCGGCGTGCGCACACTTGAAAACAATATCAAGAAGATCTTGCGTAAAATCGCACTCGAAATTGTACGCGAAAGAGAAAAAGAGGTGCCAAAGAAGAAAGGGGCCAAACAAAAGGCTGCCAAGCCCACCTCTCACCACATCACGCCCGATGACTTACAGAAGTATCTTGGAAAGCCTCTCTTTCATACCGACCGCTTCTATGAGAAAACTCCTATCGGTGTCTGCACAGGCCTAGCCTGGACATCTCTCGGAGGCGCTTCACTATATGTAGAGTCTATCAAAATTCCTTCCGAGAAGACAGAGATGAAGCTCACCGGACAAGCAGGGCAGGTGATGAAAGAGTCGTCAGAAATTGCATGGAGCTATCTTCATGGTGCTATTCATAAATATGCGCCCGGCCATACTTTTTTTGAAAAATCTCAAGTGCACATTCACATCCCAGAAGGGGCGACTCCAAAAGATGGCCCTTCAGCGGGCGTCACCATGGTGACCTCTCTACTCTCACTACTTAGAGATGAGCCGGTAGCTCCTGATCTCTGTATGACCGGAGAGTTGACGCTCACAGGAAGAGTTCTTCCAATTGGCGGGGTAAAAGAAAAGCTTGTGGCTGCAAAACGGGCAGGTCTCAAAATCGTCCTGATTCCAAAAGACAACATGCGAGACATTGATGAGCTGGCAGCGCACATCAAAAAAGGACTTGCAATCCACTTTATCGAAACCTATGAAGATGTGTTCAGACACGCATTTCCAGACAGCGAATTGGCATTGATATAATATGACATGGCAAGATGAGTGCAAAAAAAAATGGCTTGATCCCGAAGACCTTGAAGCCGCTATCCAGCAGCTTCGCCGAGAAAACAAAACGATTGCCACGCTCAACGGCTCGTTTGATCTTCTGCACGCAGGGCACCTCTTTATTATCTATGAAGCAGCCAAACAGGCCGATGTTCTTATCGTGGCACTTAATAGCGATGCCTCTATAAAGCAATATAAGAGTAAAAATCGACCAATTATTCCCCTAAAATCCCGTCTAGAACTTCTCTCAGCGATAGAGTTTGTGACATTTGTCACCTGGTTTGAAGAGACAGACCCGCGCGCTATCTTAGCAAAGATCAAGCCAGATGTGCATGTCAACTGCGAAGAATATGGCCCCAACTGTATTGAAGCAGAGGTGGTCAAAGCTGCAGGAGGCAGGCTCCATCTTGTGCCGAGAATTGCACAACACGAATCCCAACTTTCTACCTCCGAAATCATCAACAAAATCAAAGTGCTATGCGACTGATCTGGGTATGTGAAAATGTAGAGCTATTTCGCACCTTTTGCAATTTTCTAGGTACAAAAGCCATTGACTTTTCGATAGAAGATCAAACAAACAAAGACTGGTCCAGCGACCAGTATGGCGCAAAAAAATTGCTCTTGTGGATTCGCGATGAAGATCAAGTAGAAGCAGCCATGCAATATTTGAAAGATTTTCTTGCTAATCCCTCCGATATGCAATTTAGCCAGACACAGACTACTTCCAACATTGAGTCTCCCTCAGCTGCAGCGATCACTTCTCCTGCCACTAACTATCTTGAGCAAAAACTGCATCGCTCCTTGAAATCCCCTCCAGAGATCTCCCCTACTGAAGAGGGCTTTTCTCAATTAAGACTGTCTCTGTTTGTGGTCTGTATTTGCTGTATGCTCTTTTTATTTGATCAATGGAACCAGTCCAAAGAGATGGCTCCAGCCGGCACAAAACAGCAATCCCTTGTCATCTCTCCTATCAAAAAAGAACTGCTTTTCGACTACCCTCATGCCTATGAATTGCTGGATAAAATAGTCACCCTGTACGGCTATGATGCGCTGAAAAAACCGCAAGAGCTGTCTCCCGCAGGACAGTTTCTCTTTGATCAATATCTCAAAACTCCTGTCTGGCAAGGCTACTATCCTCGTCTCGTAGAAGCTTTTGGACAACCCTCTCAGCAACAAGAGCGAAAAAAAAGCCCTGTACAAGAAAATCCGCCTTTTGAAAAGATACGCGAAGGGCAAGCATGGCGTCTGATATCCCCGGTGCTTCTTCACAATGACATCCTGCATCTCTTCTTCAACATGATGTGGATACTGCTATTGGGAATCCAGATTGAATTGAGAATTGGGGCAGTGCGATATCTCGCATTAATGGTTGTGGTCGCTGCCTTGTCCAACATTGCTCAATATTTAATGAGTGGACCAAATTTTATTGGTTTTTCAGGGGTGATTTGCGGCATGGCCACATTTATTAAAGCACGCCAAAAGATAGCGCCATGGGAAGGCTATCATATGTCGTCAAATACGTTTGCATTTATCTGCTTTTTTATAGGTATACTTGCAGCGCTCTCACTGATAACATTTATTCTTGATATCACAAAACAGATCTCCTTTCCGATAGGGATTGCCAATACGGCTCACCTTGTTGGCGCTGCTGTCGGATACTGGATGGGAAAAATGACAATTTTTTCATGGAAAGGTGAAAGAAAATGAAAAAGAATTCAAAAAAAGGAAGTCCTATGCTTGAACAATACCGTCAAGACTACTCAACAGATGCAGACGCACTTTCAGAAAGCCGTTTCCAAATGAGTCGGCGAAAGCTCGTCTTCACCCTGGCAGGATCAGCTGTTGCGCTCATTTCATTTCTCTTCTTAATAGGAGCCTTTCAAAGTGATGAAGCAACTCCAGAGCAATCCGGACAAGTGGCGATTCAAGATACCGCGCAAGTTCCTAGCGACGCTGCAGACACAAGAACTGTCGATGCAAAACTTCAAGACTTACAAGCGCGTGTTGACCGACTCGAAAAGCTCTCTCTTCCAGCAAATGCACAGCCGGCCGCTCCGCTTACTACCCCCGTTGCGTCTGCACCTGCTGAAAATACCAATAACTTCGACCCACTCCTCTCTCTCAATGATCAGACCCTAAAAGAACTTATTGCAAGCGAAGAGGCTGCTACAGAACCAACAGACCCTGAATCAGCTCCTCAATCAAACCAAGATAATACAACAGGACTCTCAAAGGCCACAGCTGCTACTGCTTCTAGCAAAACAGCTACACCACGCACCTATGTCGTGCAGCGTGGAGACACTTTATCAAAAATTTCCCTTCAATGCTATGGAACAACCAAGCGATGGAAAGAGATTTTTAATGCAAACCGCGATCGAATCAGCAACATGAACCAACTAAAGGTTGGCACTAAGTTAACGATTCCTGAAGAGAAGAAGTAGAGAAGGCGTAATGTCCAATTTTGCACCTATTTGACTGAATGGGTGCAAAAATCTTTCTCAAAAGTCTTTCCCTAACTCTTTCTCAAAAATCTTTTTCAACAGTCTTTTTCAACAGTCTTTTTCAAGAGTTTTGAACTTAACAATCGCCGCTAACGATTTTGAACCAAGCCGCTAGCAGGCTGACTAATCACACACACCCTTTCTCCGGTGTTTTTCAGTTTGACTTGAGAAAATTGCATATTCTTTTGGTGAAGTACCTGAACAAATTTTTTCCCTGAAAACCGCACCGATACCGTCTCAATAGAAGAGTTAGCAGAAATTGCCTCAAGAAAGAGTTCAAATTCAGCGGCTGTGGCATAGGCTCCTAGCGACTCAAGAGATATCTGTTTGAGCGCTGGCGCCTGCCTGACATAGGAACAAAAGCTTTCAAAATTATCTCCAGAAAGCTCAAGGGACGTTCCTCGTATATTTATCTGTTCGACACCCTTATGTGAGTCAAAAGAGCTGTTTACAACTACAGGAAATGGAAAAGAATCTCCAAATGTATTTGCATATGTCAACTGGCGCACTGCCTGAAAGTCGATATTTTTCTCTAACCACTCTCTGCTCACTGTGGCCAGATTTACTCTCAGGTCAGGAACAATAAGTTTTTTATCGCCTGTCACAAGATCTTGTCCGGCAGAGCGTATCTCAAGAGCAGTAATGTTATGACGTTTCAAGTAAAAATCTACAGCTTTTACAGCTTGATTTGAACTGAGATCTGTGATGACTAATGTAGGTATCGATTCTTTCTCTTCAAAATAGACTCCCGCGTTATACGCTTCTTGAATCTGCACCAATTCAGAAAAAATTTCTATAGGGACCCTCAGATCCGAATTATCAAATAAAGCAGGAAAAAATGAGGAACATAGACAGCGTTTTTCAAACTCTCGTGTGCCAACCAACATTGCTGCTAGCAGTGCAGGATATACCCTCTTCTCATCTCCCACAACAAGCTTTTCATACTCTTTTTGCACCGCTTCTAATTGGAAGTAGTGCGCTGCTTCCCAGACTGCTACAGGAGCCGAAGGGGCAAGCGGCATTCCCTTCTCATAGTAGTCCATGAGAGCCGTCAGCGCCTGGGCATCAAAATCTACTTGTATAGTCTTACTGTATTTCCACGTAGTCGACAAAATATTTTCAATATAGCTACTCTTTATTGTACGCAGCAGTGCTGCATGGGCATATATCGTAGAATGATCCGAACTCAGAAATTGTAGATCACTGGTTTGCTGGTGCAAAGTGGAAGAGGCCTTAAAGACTTCCTGAAGAGGTGCTAGTAGATCAGGCATCTGGCCCAGATTTTTCAAGCTCTCTTCAATGACTGTCATTACTGCATCTTGATTGGCGTGCATCCATGATGGATTATTTCCAGCAAGTTGTAGCTGCGTTTTATAGTCATTCTTAAGACCTGCTAATTGAAAAAGTTCACCGCAGCCGCGATGAAATACAACACTCGATTCGGTAATTTCTGCTATTTTTTTTAAAATACGCGCGAGCACTATAGGATCAGATACATTCAGATGGGAGAGAAAAGAGCTAAACCCTTGAAACTCATCCCATTCATTGGCAATACAGTGCTGCATACTGATAAACCACAGCTTTTCTGTCTCTTCAACAGTTGAGCCTCTTTGATTCTCAGGAATACTTTTACGAAAATTCTCTACAAATCCCTTACAGTCATTCTGCTTGGCAAGTTCATTTATCGAGGCACAAGCAAGCTCTTTAGACATAAAAGAAATGGACATATCTGCCTCCCAGTAATATTACAATAATCTATTCCGCACACAGTAATTAGAAAACAAAAATAATTAAATTCAGAATATAACATAATTTATAATTATTGTGTAATAAAAACATTTACAAATTATTTTACTATGTGTATAATAATTTTTAATATTTATAAGGAGTAATAATATGTCCTCATCTATTTCAACAAAAACAGAATTTAATAGAGCTAATAAAAGCCAACCGCTACCATCAAAAGCCAGCGGCAAGCTGGTGACGCAAGCAGGAACTACAAAAGTTCAGAAAAGTGTCAAAAATACAGATAAGATAAA